>JAZKZI010000051.1:0-6952 GCA_045612585.1 Christensenellaceae bacterium
GACCAATTTGAAGCGCCAAACGGCGTTCCACTATCTGCAATCGTATTTGGTGGCAGAAGAGGAAAGACTGCTCCACTTGTATATCAATCAAAAGATTGGAACAACGGCGTGTTCGTAGGTTCTATTATGGCTAGTGAAACAACTGCTGCTGCAACGGGTGCCGTAGGTGTTGTTCGTCGTGACCCAATGGCTATGAGACCTTTCGTTGGATATAATATGGGTGACTACTTCAATCACTGGATTGAAATGGGCAAGAAGATTAAAAATCAACCAAAGATTTTCAACGTTAACTGGTTTAGAACAGATGACAACGGAAACTTCATTTGGCCTGGTTTTGGTGACAACATGCGTGTTCTTGAATGGATTATCGCTCGTTGCGAAGGCAAGGTTGACGCTGTTGAAACACCTATCGGTTTTGTTCCAAAGGCAGAAGATATCAACGTTGAAGGTTTAGAAGACGTAAATCTTGACACAATTAAAGACTTATTAACAGTTGATACAGAAAACTGGAAGGCTGAAGCTGAAGGCATTGAAGGTTTCTATGGCGAACTTACAAGAGTTCCTGATGAACTTTTCAGCCAACTTGCAACTTTAAAAGACAACCTTAACAAATAATTAAGAGAAAACTTAAAAGCACTTTGCATTTGCAAAGTGCTTTTTTATTTTTGTTTTAATTAAAAATATTTACTCAATTGATTTTTGTAATTGTTCTATCTTTTCTTGCAACTTTTTAATTGTTTCTTCTTTCTTGCTTTGTTTTTTGTTTTTTATTGCATCAATTTCTTCTGGAGTTTTCTTTCTACATAAATAAACAACCCCAAGAACAGCAAGCGCAAGGTAAATAAGTGCAAACAATAGGTTGTTACCACTAGATACAATAATAAGTATTATACCATCATACAATTTAGTTTGGTAGATAAGCGCTGATACGTTTGGAACAACCATCATTGCCAAAATAATAACTATAAAAAGCATTACAAATGCTTTGTTTTGAACAGTTCCATATTTTACATAATTTATCATAGAATAAATTGACAACCAGCCAAGTGCTATACCAGAGAAGGCATACGCAAAACTTGATATTATATTGTTTATTGCAGAATAATAAAGTGGATTGTAAGCTTCAGGATAATGTCCAGCATTTATCTCCTCTATTATATTTGGCAAATTATTAAAAACTGCGACTATTATTATGCAATTATAAATAAACATAACAACTGCAACAACTGCCAAAATTGAAAGTAAACTAATAATTAGTGTTTTTTTCTTCATAAAAAGTCTCCTTTTCCTTATTCTTCTATCGTATATTTATAAAGTGACGACTTAGAAACACCCCTTTCTTTTGCCACCTTTTTTAAGGCTTCTTTTTTGTCATAGCCTTGAGAGATATAAAGTTCGATATGCTCTTTTTCGCTTAAGTTTAAATTCTCATTTTCTTGCGTTCCACCCTCAACAAGCAAAACAAACTCCCCTTTAGGCTCGCCGTTAAGACCTTGACTTAAAGAAAACCTTTCTACTCTTTCGTGCATTTTTGTTATTTCTTTAACGGCAACGGCTTTTCTATCCCCAAACACTTCGTATATAGTTTGTATATCCTTTTTTATATCGTGTGGGGCTGAATAAAAGATAAGCGTCATATCAAGGTTTTTATATTTTTCTAAAAACTCTTTTCTCTCACTGCTCTTCGCAGGTAAAAAACCTAAAAAGCAAAATTTAGAGCTATCTAGCCCACTAAGCACGAGTGCCGAAACAAATGCACAAGCCCCTGGAACAACGGTAAACTCTAAATTGCTTTCCACAAGCATTTCCACAAGCACGTTGCCTGGGTCGGATATAGCGGGCATACCTGCATCCGTGATAACTGCAATATTTTTGCCACTTTTAAGTTTTTCTATAATCTTTTCGCCAGCCTCTCTTTCGTTAAACTTATGATATGAAACAAGTGGTTTTTTTATTTCATATGCATTAAGCAAGCCCAGAGAGTGACGCGTATCTTCACAAGCAATTTCGTCAACTTCATTTAAAACAGAAATTGCCCTTAGCGACATATCTTTTAAGTTGCCTATTGGTGTGCCAACAAAATATAGCATAACTTCTCCTTAATTTTCTATTTCCTTTAAAATTTTTAACCCACTTTTGCCACCCTTAACGCCTTCTAACAAAAATAGATATGGCTGTTTATCCTTTGCCGAAACAAACTGCAAGCGTTTTGGCTCTATATTGCATTTTTTTAAATTATATATAACGTCAACAAGTCTATCTGCCCTATGAACAAGGCACACCCTTCCACCAAACTTTAAGCATCTTGAAAGGGATAAACACAGCTCATCAAGTTTTAGCAAAACTTCGCTTGTGCAAATGGCAATTCCTTCCCCACTTTTTTGCTGACCTTGACCAACCTTCATATAAGGTGGATTGCAAACTATTAAAGAAAATCTTTCGTTATAACTCTTGTCTATGTCTTGAAGTCTTGTGTTTATTGCACTTGCATTATCTTCAAGCCCATTCTCCTTAATACTTTTTTGGCAAAGTTCAAAAAGCGAACTTTGTACTTCAAAAAAAGTTAAATTTTTAACCTTTTCCTTATTCAAAGCATAAAGATAAAAACCCACGATTCCACTGCCTGCACAAAAATCAGCAACGTTATCATTTGGCTTTACGTTTGCAAACTTTGCAAGCAAAACAGAGTCTGACGTAAAGGTGTAAAGGTCATCGTCTTGATAAACTTTAATATCGCCTATGCCTAAGTCTTCTTTTTTTAACATTTTCTTTCCCCTAATAAAAATTTAAGGTGCGAAAAATTCGCACCCCAAACTTTTTTAGTTTTTAGTATTTCTTATTCTTCAGAAATAGCTTCTACAGGGCAACCTGCTGCGCAAGCGCCACAACTCATGCAAGCGTCAGCATCGATAACGTATTGTGTTTCGCCTTCGCTAATTGCATTGCAAGGGCATGTATCAGCACATGCACCACAAGAGATACATTGGTCACTAATTTTATAAGCCATTAGTGTATTCCTCCTAAAAAATATTAATGTCTATATATATTGTATCACAAACTTTTTCATTTGTAAACTACTAATCCAAAATTTTCTTAATGTCTTCAGAAACGTTTTTATCATTTTCGTCTTCTGAAGCGTTTTGTTTTCCCTTTTTAAATTTGAGCCTATCAACAGGAAAATCCTTATAAACTTCACTACCGTCGCCCTTAGAAATTTTAACCTTGCAGATTAATTTAAGCATGTCGTTGCTGATAACAACACCCTCGCCTTCTGGTGTTCCAACCGTTCCACCAACGTTAGGCATTTTTTTGCACACTTCTGCATAATAATCGTTTTCATATTCTAAGCAACACATAAGTCTGCCACAAAGTCCACTAATTTTTCCTGGATTAAGGTGCAAGCCTTGATTTTTTGCCATTTTAATTGTCACTTTACAAAAATCTGTTAACGAATTTGAACAGCAACATTCTCTTCCACAAGGCGCAATGCCACCCAAAAGTTTTGTTTCGTCCCTTATGCCAATTTGCCTAAGTTCAATGCGAACGTGGAATTTTGCAGCCAAAACTTTAACAAGCTCTCTAAAATCAATTCTATTATCAGCAGTAAAGAAGAATACTATTTTTTTGCCATCAAAAGCATACTCGCATCCAACAAGTTTCATGTTGAGCTTTAATTCTTCTATTTTACTGTTAGCAAATGCCAAAGTGTCAGGAATTTTTTTCTCGTTTTCTTTAATATTCTTTTCATCTTTTTCAGTTGCTTTTCTAACAACGGGTTTAAGTGGGTGAACGATTTCACTATCGTCAACTTCTCTAACACCAAATACAACCGTGCCATATTCTAAGCCTTTTGCAGTTTCTACAATTACACCAGACTTTTCTATATAATCTTCACCTTCTTGAGGTGCAAAGTAATAAGTTTTTGCAGTGTTTTTAAATTTTACACCTAAAATTTTTGCCATTTATATTTTCCCTCCAAAATCTGGAACAACAACCACTCTACAAGCATTGTTGGGTTCATATTAAACTTTTTGCGTTTTTGTGCTTCAGTTATGCTTTCAAGCGCATAAATTATTGCACCCGTGGTAAATTTTTGTGTTTTTTCTAGTCTTTTAATATTAACCTTGTTAAATGCTAAATCGCTTTTTCCTTGCGACAACATAAGCATATCTCTAAGCATAAGTTCTAAAACTGATAAGAACTGATTTAAATCTATTTTAGATTGTAAGATTTTATTAGAATATTCTAAAATCTCACTGCTTGAATTCATGTTTATAAGCAAGTCCACCACAAGTTCTGTCACATTTAAAAGGCCACTATCACCATAAAGAGCAAGCGCCTTTCCAACAGTTCCGTCTCCAGAACCAACTGCCATACATAGTTTTTGATAGTCTGGGCACTCTTCTTTAAGCGCATCAATCAAAACGTCGTTGTCAAATGGTGGAATTTCTAACTTTTTCACCCTTGACTTTATTGTTGGGAGAAGGGCAAACTCACTTGTCGCCCCCATGAGAATATGAACGTTTTTTGGTGGTTCTTCTAAAGTTTTAAGCAGTTTGTTTTGTGCCGATGCGTTCATATTTTCAGCACCGACTATAACGAATAATTTTTTATCGCACTCGATAGGTCTAAGATAACTTTCTTCTATCAAAGAGTTTACGTCTTCTACGCCAATAGCCCCTTCGGTTTTAGGATAAAACAAAACGTCTGGATGCAATTCTTTATCGGTTAAAGAGCACGTTCTACAGTTATTGCAAGGCTGTAAATCATTGCAACACATAAGCTTTGCAAATGCTTTTAGATAGCTTTTAAGCATGTCGGCATCGGCAGTTAAAATTAAATATGCATGTGATAATCTTTGCACCTTTTTATCGCCTTGTATAATCTTATAGGCGTTTGTATTTTTAATAAGTGCATTTATATCTATCATATAACTCCCTTTTCTTTTAGTGCGTCAATAATTTTTTGATGTGTTTCATGAATTTCTCCACTAGCATCTATCACTATAAACCTATCTTTATATTTTTTTGATAAGTCAAGGTAGCCTTGATATACCTTGTTGTGAAAGTCTTTGCCAGAAAGTTCAAGTCTATCCGTTTTATCAACCCCACCCTTTCTTTTAAATGCATCCTCTGGTGAAAGGTTAAGAAAGATTGTATAGTTTGGCATAAAGTTTTTAATAGCATAGTCGTTAATTTTTTCAACAAACTCCGTGCCTAACCCTCTTGCATAGCCTTGATATGCAAGTGAAGAATCAATATATCTATCGCAAAGCACAAGCTCGCCATTTTCAAGCTTTGGTGCAACCGTTTCTTTTAACAATTGAACTCTTGCGGCAGCATATAAAAGCGCTTCGCACTCATCGGTCATAGACACGTTTTTGCCGTCTAAAATAACCTTTCTTATCTGCTCAGAAACAACCGTGCCACCCGGTTCTCTTGTTAAATAATAATTTATATTGTTTTGCTTTAGATATTCTTCAAGCAAATGGATTTGGCGAGACTTGCCAACACCTTCGCAACCTTCAAAAGTAATAAACATAATTTTTTTCCTTACTATTCGCCTATGCAAATTCTAATAGTTGAGCATATAAACGATAAACTTTCATACTGCAAGTGTGGCTGATGAGATGAAAAATCAAACGCCAATACAACAATATCTGTAAACTTTTCGTCCTCTTTATATTGCATAAAGTCTGTGATGTTTCTTCCACCACTAAGCTTGCCTAAATTAATGCCGTAAATAAGGTCTTCCCTACCTTGCGTTTTTTCATTATTCAACCATTTTTCATAATTGTTTGGCAACACGTCTTTTGTGAGCTCATAACTTTGAGAAAACCTAGTATATCTAACAAGGGCATCGCTATATTTTGGTTTGTTAAAAAACTCTTGCATAAACACAACGTTTTCACAAAGTTTAACTATTCTTTGTTTTTCTTGCTCAATACCCTTGTTTATCGCACTGGTTTTTCTAAAACGATTATCTTTTCCATTGCGACTTAAAAATACTTTTTTTACCTTAGCTTGGTCTATGTTTTCTGCGCCATATCCATCAGTGCCTTCATTATAAGTATCAACAAAGAAATTATCTTTTAGATATTTTTTTGCATTTTCAAACATAACTTCAATTGCACCGATTTTATAATCTACAGTATCAATTATAGAAAACGCTCTAACACCTTCAGTTGGAATTTCATCTTTTGCTAAAGAGTCTTTATATTCTTCTATACCAAAAAGGTCGGTAAATATAACGTCGCCTTCTTGGATTGCAAGACGATTGGTAAGCACGTTATGGTCTTTGCTTATAGATTCAGTGCCAAGTTTAAGAACGTCATAACTGAAAGTATCTCTACCAACAAGTTCTCGTCTAAACTCAGTGTTGCCAGCAGGGAAGATTGTGTAGTCATAATAATATCTAAATCTTTGACCTGCCGTAAGTTTAACTGAACCCACTGAATACATAATTTCCCAAATAATAATGGAAATTACGCACATTACTATCATGAAAATCCATTCATAAGACAACATGTCATGTAATCTTTTTTTTGTTAGTTTATTGTCCATATTTACCCTAAGTTATTTTTTAATAGGTTTCATTGTTGGGAACAAGATTACGTCTCTGATTGAAGCACTGTCAGTTAAAAGCATTACCAATCTATCAACGCCAAAACCTAAGCCCCCCGTTGGTGGAAGTCCATATTCTAACGCAGTGATAAAATCTTCATCAATCTTAGCATCGTTGCCACCACGAGCACGCTTTTCTTCAACTTGCTTAACAAACCTTTCTTTTTGATCGATAGGGTCGTTAAGTCCACTAAATGCATTACCCATTTCTCTTGCATAGATAAAGTATTCAAACCTTTCAGTAAACGCTGGGTTTGAAGGTTTACGCTTTGCAAGTGGAGAATTTTCAACAGGGTAATCGTAAATGATTGTTGGTTGAATAAGATTTT
>JAZKZI010000052.1:0-89794 GCA_045612585.1 Christensenellaceae bacterium
AAAGGTTATTGCGCCATATAAAGAAAATGGCAAACCAAAAGATTGGCTTGAAGACAAAGACGGAAAATATCGCTATACCTGTCCATCAAACTTTTGGGATGATATAGCAGTTCCATATTGGTCTATGGCAGAAAACACAGCACACCCAACCCAAAAACCAGAAAAGCTTATTGCAAAACTAATTCTTGCAAGTTCTAATAAAGGTGACTTGGTTTTAGATATCTTTGCAGGCAGTGGCACAACAGGGGTCGTTGCAAAAAATCTTGATAGAAAGTTTATCAATATAGAGCAAAACCTTTTATACTGTGCTTGGGGCGAAAAAAGGCTTTTAGAAGCTGAAAATAATAAAGAAATTCAAGGCTACGCTGACGGCATCTTTTACGAAAGAAACACAAAACCAAATAAGAAATAAAATCATAATAAAACACTGCTCAATCAAGGCTGATTGAGCAGTGTTTCTAATTTAATATAAAAAAATTATTTTTTCTTTGTGTCAAAAAGGTCTAATAAAAATGAAATGGCAAAAAGGGTGCCTATTAAATAGAATATGCACTCGAAAAAGAGCAAAATATATCTGCCAATGTTTTTTAAGATTTTCATAAATAAAAGCTCCTTATATTTTTATTATAGCACAGCAAAGGGTGCAATGCAACAATAGATAAAAAAATTTTAAGATTTTATTGTTTTTATGGATAAATATTCTATAAATAAAGCAAAATTTTTTTGGAGCAAATATAAGCAAAAATAAAAAAATTGCGTTTAGGACTTGAAAAAAAACACAATATATAGTAAAATAGTATTGATTATGGTAATTTTTGGAGATATATAATGGCTAAAACAAGTTATAAGGCAGAAGACATTAAAATACTTGAAGGACTAGATGCCGTAAGGCTTAGACCTGGTATGTATATCGGCACAACAGGGGTTAAAGGGCTTCACCATATCCTTTGGGAAATTGTTGATAACGCCGTTGACGAAGCGGCTAATGGCTATGCTAATAAAATTGAAGTTAAACTTTATAAAGATGGCTCTGCTTCTGTTGAAGATAACGGTAGGGGCATTCCAACCGATATTCACTCTAAGGCAGGGGTGTCAGGCGTTGAAGTTGTATTTACTCAACTCCATGCAGGTGGTAAGTTTGATGCTGATAATTATAGTTATTCTGGGGGACTACACGGCGTTGGGGCATCTGTCACTAACGCACTTTCAGAGTGGCTTAAAGTTGAAATTTATAAAGATACCGTTTATGAAATGGAATTTCATAGCTATCTTGATAGTAAAAGTGGAAAAGTTAAGTCTGGTATTCCAAAAGCACCACTAAAAAATACAAAGGTTAAAACCAAAAAGAAAGGAACTTTCGTTAGGTTCTTGCCTGATAAAAGGGTGTTTGAAACAACAGAGTTTTCGGTTGAAACCATTTTAAAAAGGCTAAAAGAACTTGCATTTTTAAACAAGGGCTTAGAAATTAAGTTCTATGATGAGCGTGCAGATTATTCAAGAACTTATAAATACGATGGGGGCATAATAGACTTTGTTAAATACTTAAACGAAGGAAAATCATCACTTTATGCCGAGCCACTTTTCTTTAGTGGCACAAAAGATAACATCAATATAGAAATTGCAATTCAGCACACCGATGCCTATACCGATAGCGTTTATTCTTACGTAAACAATATCCCAACGGGCGAAGGTGGTATGCACGAAACGGGATTTAGGTCGGGACTAACTCGCACGCTTAACGATTATGCAAGAGAAAGAAATATCTTAAAAGATAAAGATGATAATCTTCTTGGCGATGACTTTAAAGAAGGCTTAACGGCTATCGTTTCGGTTAAAATGCAAAACGTTCAGTTTGAAGGTCAAACAAAAACCAAACTTGGAAACCCAGAAGCAAGACCTGCCGTTGAAAGCGTGACTGTAAATGAACTTGACCTTTTGATGAAAAATAAAAAACTTGCTAAGGTTTTTGACACCATTGTAAACAAGGCGTTAGGTGCTGCTAAAGCAAGGCTTGCTGCCAAAAAGGCAAAGGAAATAGCAAGGGCATCTAAGAGCATAGAAATGCAAAACTTAGTAGGAAAACTTGCATCTTGCTCTGGAAGAAAACCAGAACTAAACGAACTCTTTATCGTAGAAGGTGACTCTGCTGGTGGCAGTGCAAAGCAAGCTAGAATGCGTGCTTATCAAGCAATTTTGCCACTTAGGGGCAAGCCACTTAACGTTGAAAAGAAAAAACTTGACCAAATTTTACAAAACGAAGAAATCAGAACGATAATCAGTGCACTTGGCACGGGTATCGGACCTGATTTCGACATAGAAGATTTAAAATATCATAAAGTTATTATTCTATCCGATGCCGACCAAGACGGTGCACATATTAGAGCAATACTACTAACGTTTTTCTTTAGATATATGCGTGAACTCGTTCAAGCAGGGCATATTTATATCGGCATGCCACCACTATATAAAGTTCATAAGGGAAATAACGAAGAATACGCTTATGATGATAAAGAACTTGCCGAAAAGATAGCAAAGGTAGGCAAAGGCTATACCTTGCAACGCTATAAAGGTCTTGGCGAAATGAATCCATCTCAACTTTGGGATACTACTATGAATCCAGAAACTCGCTCACTTATGCAAGTGACCATTGAAGATGCTGCAGAAGCCGACAGGCTTATCACAGTGCTTATGGGTGATGAAGTTGGCGAGAGAAAGAAATATATTTTTGAACATGCAAACTTTAATAAAGAAGACAAGTTTGCAAAAATTAAGCGTGATTAAGGGGTAAGGCAGGTATGGAAAATCAAAAGGGAATAATCTTTTCATCACTTGATGAAGTTTTGAAAAATTCAATGATACCTTATGCAGAAAGCGTTATTTTAGACCGTGCTTTGCCAAGGGTAGAAGATGGCTTAAAGCCTGTTCAAAGGCGTATTCTTTACGCTATGTACGAAATGGGCTTAACCCACGATAAGCCACATAAAAAGTGTGCCAAAATCGTCGGTGAAGTTTTGGGTAAATACCACCCACACGGCGATAGTTCGGTGTATGGTGCTATAGTTCACCTTGCACAAGACTTTAATATGCGCAATCCACTTATCGATGGGCAAGGCAACTTTGGTACGGTTGACGGCGACTCTGCTGCTGCTTATAGATATACAGAAGCAAGGCTTGAAGAACTTGCCTTAGAACTTTTAAGAGATATCGATAAAGATACGGTTAAGTTTAGTCTTAACTTTTCAGATGAACTAGAAGAACCAGACACCTTGCCAGGTAGATATCCAAACTTACTTGTAAACGGTGCAGAAGGTATTGCCGTTGGGCTTGCCACAAAAATTCCACCACATAACCTTGTTGAAGTTATAAACGGAACGGTGGCATATATTGACAACCCTAAAATTTCCTTAAAAGAAATGATGACTTATATCAAAGCCCCAGACTTTCCAACAGGTGGCTATATAATTGCCGATGAGGACTTAGAAGAAGCATATAAGACTGGTCGTGGCAAGATTAAGATTAAAGCAAGGGTTAATATTGAAAAAGACACGGGAGATAAACAAAACTTAGTAATTTCTGAACTTCCATACCAAGTGAACAAGGCAACGCTTTTAAAAAAGATTGCCGATATGAGAGAAGAAAGAAAAGAATTATTAGGTGGCATTGCTGACGTTGTTGACGAGTCTGATAGAAACGGTATGCGTGCGCTTATCAAACTTAAAAAAGATGCAGATGCAAAGGCAATTCTTGCATACCTATTTAAAAATACCGACTTGCAAACAAGTTATAATATCAACATGGTGGCTATCGCTGACGGAAAGCCTTGCCAATTAGGACTTCTTGATATTATAAATTATTATGTAAATTATCAAAGGGAAGTAATTTTAAGACGCTCTAAATTTGACTTGGAAAGAGCAAAAGAAAGGGCGCATATTTTAGAAGGTCTTATCATTGCCGTTAAGAACATTGATGAAGTTATAAAAATTATCAAGAGTGCTGAAAACACGGCTGATGCAAGGGCAAAATTAAGACAAAGGTTTTCTTTATCAGAAGCACAAGCAAACGCTATTTTGGATTTAAGACTTGCAAGACTTACTAAACTTGAAATATACAAACTTGAAGAAGAACTTAAAGAGTTGAAAAAGAAAATTGACGAACTAACTAGCATCGTTCAAAGCAAGGCAAAACAAATGCAAGTTGTAAAAGAAGAACTTGTTGCCATTAAGAAAAAGTATGGCGAAGATAGAAGAAGCAACATTGTTATTGGTGGAAACGAGATAGAAGTTCAAAGTGTGGAAAAAGAACTAAAACAAATAGATGACTTTGTCGTTGCATTCACAAACGGTCATAAATTTAAAAAGATGACCGAAAAGAACTTTAAAATGAGCGACAAGAGTGTTAAAGAAAACTCTAATAGTGATGACTTTATTTTGTTTAAGACAAAGGCAAGAAGTAATCAAACCTTGCTTGCGTTTACAAACCTTGGAAACTGCCATAAGATAGATATGGAAGTTGCGCCAGAGTGTAGGTTTAGGGACAAAGGAAGCAAGTTCAGTGAAGTTGCAAAAGAAGCACAAAGAAACGAATTCCCAGTTGCATTCTTTGCCGTTGATGAAGGGGCTTTGCCACAAGGACACTTATTGTTCTTTACAAAAGACGGTTTGATTAAAAAGACAGAGTGGGCTGAATATAACCTATTAAAACCTTGCTATCAAGCAATAAAACTTAAAGAGGGCGACCAGCTTATAAGCGTTGAAATTGACCAAAACGACACTACAATATTTTACGTGACTAAAAATGGTCTATCGTTAAATGCACTTAAAGATGATATCCCTGTTCAAGGCAGAGTTGCTGGTGGCGTTAAGGGAATAAACTTAAACAAGGGCGATGAAATTGTGTTCGTTTCTCAAATAGATGAAGAAGGCGAAGCGTTCATTATAACCGATGCAGGATTTTATAAGAGAGTTATCGTTGCAGAGTTAGAACCACTTGCAAGATATAGAAAGGGCGTTAAAATAGTTGAACTTGGCAAAGATTCTAACGTGGTGTTTGTAGGATACGTAAAACATCCTTACGACGTGGCTGTTATTGATACCTTTGGCGTGGCGTTCACTGTTAATACAGAAGACGTTTCTATTGAGGGAAGAACAACAAAGGGCAAAACTTTGAAGAACGAAAACAAAAAGCGTGCCCCAGAAAAAGTGTTTAAGATTTTTACTGAATAGAAAAGAGAGCATAAAAATAAACAATATAAAAAATGGTTAGTCAAAATTTTGGCTAACCATTTATATTTTTAAAATCTAATACGCTTTTTTAAGAAAATTGATTGACTTATTTTTTTTATATATTTTTTTTGAAATGCTGTCATAAGTGCATTTACAAATAAAAAATGTTTGCTATTATAACGCCGTCGATAGGTTTTGGGGGAATTATGAAAAACGTTATTTTAAGGATAAGACAAATCGAAGAAGAAGAAAAAAGGCGAAAGGGAGAAGATAGGCTAGCAAAATATAATAATGGCGAAAAGGTGCACTTAAAACAACTTGCCTTTCACAAATGTCAAAAAAGGAACAGATGGGTATTCGGTGGAAACAGAAGTGGCAAAACAGAGTGTGGGGCAGTTGAAAGCATATATATGGCAAGGGGAAATCATCCTTATCGCAAAAATCGAGATAACGTGTTTGGCTGGGTTGTTTCGCTTTCTCAGCAAGTTCAAAGGGACGTTGCACAAAAAAAGATTTTATCTTATCTTAACCCTTCTTGGATACAAGACGTGACCATGCTTAGTGGCAAAAAAGATAGTCTAGATTACGGTGTGATAGACCAAATTAGAATAAAAAACGTGTTTGGTGGTATATCCGTTATCGGGTTTAAGTCTTGCGACCAAGGAAGAGAAAAGTTTCAGGGTAGTTCGCTTGACTTTGTGTGGTTTGATGAAGAGCCACCAGAAGATATTTATGATGAGTGCCGAATGCGTGTGCTAGATAAAAGTGGTGACATTTTCGGGACTATGACTCCATTAAAAGGAATTACTTTTGTGCACGACAAAATCTATCTTAATATTGAAAACAATCCAGAAGTGTGGCATGAGTTTATGGAGTGGGAGGACAACCCTTATCTAGATAAAAGAGAGATAGAACTACTTACAAAAACTCTTTCAAAAGACCAGCTTGACAGCCGTAGATATGGTAGATTTAAGGCTAGCGAAGGACTTGTTTATCCAGAGTTTGATGAAAACGTTCACGTTTTGTCGCAACCGATACAAATTCCAAGCGATTGGCAAGACATAATCTCTATTGACCCCGGCCTAAATAATCCGTTGTCAGCACATTGGTATGCAGTGGACTATGACGGCAACGTTTACGTTGTGGCAGAACATTTTGAAGCCGGCAAAGACGTTGAGTATCACTCAAAAAGAATTAAAGAAATAAGCAGGTCCTTAAATTGGAAGGCAGATAGTCAAAGCAGATATCACGCACTTATAGACTCTGCAGCAAATCAAAAAACGCTTGCATCTTCTAAGAGTGTGACCGAACTTTTTTATGATTTTGGAATAGTTGCAAATCCAAAAGTAAACAAAGATATGTTCAGTGGCATTCAAAGGGTAAAACAATATTTAAAAGTAAATGATGGAAAAAGCAAATTATACATATTTCCATGTTGCACAAACCTTATAAGAGAACTGAAAACCTATCGTTGGGGAGAAGGTGAAAACCCTAAAAAAATAGACGACCATGCATTAGATGAACTTAGATATTATTTAATGACAAAACCAGAAAACACTTCCCCTAAAATAGAAAAAACACAAATTCAAAAGGATAAGGAAAGGTTAATCAAAAAAATTATGAATGAAAGGAAGAAATAAAACAAAAAAGCATGTTAATAAAAATGATTTAGAGCAAGCATTGATAAAAAAAGCGCTCGGCTACGATGCAACTGAAGTGGTTGAAGAATACGTGGGTGACGGCGAAGAAATTAAGCTTTCCAAAAAAAAGGTGACAACAAAAAACGTCCCACCGGATATGAGCGCATTAAAATTTTTGCTTGATGAAACCCAAAAAGAAGTAAGCGAGATGACCGACCAAGAATTATATGAAGAAAAGGTTAGGCTACTTTGCTTGCTAAAGGAAATTCAAAATAGTTAAGGAGAAAAAACATTGGAGAAAAAATCAATTAAAATAGAGGCGTCTGAAAAAGAAAAAGATAGGTATATTGAAGACCTTATTGCTGACGTAAAATCGGATTTTAAGAAAAGACAAGACAAACGAGTTGCTTATGAAAGACAGTGGGAACTAAACATAAACTTTCTTAACGGCAATCAATATTATGACGTAAGTCCTCAAGGTGAACTGCTTGAAGAAGGAAAAACTTTTTATTGGCAAGGACGTGGGGTGTATAATCACATTGCACCTATAATTGACACCAGACTTGCAAAATTTTCATATATTCAGCCAACCGTCTCAGTTCGCCCAAAAAGTGATGACGATAAGGACGTTGAGTCGGCAACACTTGCTGAAAAACTGCTTGAAAACGCTTTCAAAAAAACAAGTTTACATAACGTTGTAAAAAAAGCCACTGTATGGAGTGAAACTTGTGGAACGGGTTTTTATAAAATCATTTGGAACGCTAACAGTGGAAATATGATTGGTGTAAACAACGGCAAAAACGTTTATGAAGGCGACGTTGAGGTTTTGGCAATTTCACCGTTTGAAATTTTTCCAGATTCTTTAAGCAACGAAAACATAGAAGATTGCCAAAGCATCATCCATGCAAGGGCAATGAGTGCAAATGCAGTAAAAGAAATGTATGGAGTTGACGTTGCAGGGCAAAAAATAGACGTTCAAAGTTTGCAAAGGACGGCATCTTTTGGTCAAAACAATCAAAACACTTTAGATGATGGTGTGGTGGTAATTGAAAGATATGAAAAACCAACAAAAAAATATCCTAACGGAAGACTTATAACAGTGGCAGGCGATAAACTTTTGTATTTTGGAGAATTACCATATATGAACGGCGAAAACAAGGGGAGAACTTACCCTTTTGTAAAACAAGATTCCTTCGAGCAAGCAGGTTGTTTTTTTGGAACTAGTGTTGTTGAAAGGCTTATTCCCGTTCAAAGGGCGTTTAATGCAGTAAAGAATAGAAAGCACGAGTTTTTAAATAGGCTATCTATGGGTATTATGACGGTTGAAGACGGCTCTATGGACGTTGATGACTTGGCACAAGACGGACTTTCACCAGGCAAAGTGCTTGTTTATAGACAAGGTTCTAAAGCGCCTGAAATTATGGCAAATATAACAATGCCAACAGATTTTAATGAAGAAGAAAATAAACTTCTTAACGAGTTTGTTGTAATAAGTGGGGTAAGCAACGTGACGTCAAGTGCATCTAACGCATCCCTTTCAAGTGGTACGGCGTTAGAAATTCTTGTAGAGCAAGATAACTCAAGGCTTATTAGATGCGCTGAAGAAATAAGAGATAGTTATTTAAGAGTTTCTAAACAAATGATAAGACTATATTCACAATTTTCGGCAGGATTAAGGGCGATAAAAGTAGAAGATAAATTTAGCAAAACAAGAATTTTATACGTTGATAAGTCAAGCACTCAGTCTGATGACGTTTATTTAGATAATGAAAACGAACTTTTATATACCAATAGACAAAAGAAAGAAATGATATTCAAACTTTATGAAAGTGGACTACTTAGTGATGATAATGGAAAGTTAAGACCTGCAACAAAAGAAAAAGTGTTGTCTCTTTTGGGATATAAAGAACTTGATTATCAAAAAGGGCTTGCAAGATTACAAGAAGAAAAGGCTCAAAGCGAAAATGATATAATGCTTGAAAAAGATGCGTTGGTTGATGAGATTGATGACCACGACATTCATATCGACGAGCATACGAGATTCGTTTTAAGTGAACATTTATCACTTAACCAAAACCAAAAACAAAGATTTTATTTACATATAAAAGCACATAAAAACGCTAACAACAATCAAATAGGAGAGAATTAAAATGGAAGAACTAAAAAATGAACAAATTTCACCACAAACGCAAACTGCAGAGGCAGAAAAGAGCAAAGGCGAAGATAAGGGGGAAGTCTCATTAGGAAAATTTAAAGACGTGGGGGCACTATTAAATGCATATAACTCTTTACAGTCTGAGTTTACCAAACGCTGTCAGAAAATAAAAGAGTTAGAAAGCATGGTTAACGTTGATGATAAAACGCAAGAAAAAACAGCCGTTCCATCTGCTAATCAAAGTGCAACCCAAAGTCAAGCAAATACAACCTTTTTAGACAAAGAAAACGTTTTAAAAGAATATTTACTTGACGTGCTTGGCAAACAGCCTAGCGCAATTATCATGGATGGGGCAGGCGTCGGCGTGAAGACACCGGTCAATCGTCCAACAACAATTGAACAAGCGGGAAAACTCGCAAAAAAATTACTTAACAATTAAAATAAGGAGAAATTATGGCAGTTAATTTAACAAACGCAGATAATGCGTTAAAAACTTTATATCTTGATGCAATCAGTCATCAACTTGACAATGGGGCAAACCCACTTTTGTCTGCAATTTCAAAAAGCACAAACGACGTTTGGGGCAAGGAAGTTAGAAAACTTTGCACTTTTGGTGTAAACGGTGGTATTGGTGCAGGAACAGAAGATGGTTCTTTGCCAACAGCATCTGGCAACAATTATACTCAATTTGTCACAACACTTAAAAACCTTTATGGTGTTGTTGAAATTTCTGATAAAGCAATTAGAGCATCTGAAAACAATGCCGGTGCTTTTGTAAGTCTTCTCAATTCTGAAATGGAAGGGCTTATAAGGTCAAGCACGTTTAATTTTGGCAGAATGCTTTTTGGTGATGGTTCGGGCACACTTGCAAAACCAACCGAAGTAAAAAACAACGTGTTCTACCTTGATACAATTAAAAACGTTATGGAAGGCATGATTATCGACGTTAGAGATGCATCTGGAAATATTATTTCTGGTCTTGGTGGAAGAAAGGTTGTTTCTGTTAATAGAGCGCTTAAACAAATCAGTCTTGCCGGAGCAAGCGTTGCTAATCAAACGTTTGCAAGTGGCACGATAATTACACTTCAAGGCTCATACAATAACGAAATTACAGGTCTTGGTGCAATCTTTGGTGACGGCGCATATTTATACGGCGTGAACAAAAGCCAAAACGCTTGGATATCACCATACGTAAAAACTTCTGTGGGTGCAATTAGCGAACTCACAATTCAAACGGCACTTGATACTATTGAAGAAAGAAGTGGCAGGGGCGTAAACTTTATAGTATGCTCTTGGGGTGTTCGTAGAGCACTACAACAACTCTTTGGCGAAAATAAGAGAATTGTTGACACTATGGAACTCAGTGGTGGATTTAAGGCGATGAACTATAACGGGATTCCAATCGTTGCCGATAGATTCTGTCCAGAAGGCACTATGTATTTGCTTAACACAAACGACTTTACCCTTCATCAACTTTGCGATTGGCAAAGGCTTGCTGATGATGATGGCAGAGTTCTTAAGCAAGTTCCAGGAAAGCCTGTATATACTGCAACACTTGTTAAGTATGCAGACTTAATCTGTTCTTGCCCTAACGGACAAGGTGTGCTTAGTGGCATCACTGAAGCCTAAAAAATAAAACTAATTTAGGTTGCCGAGCCTTAGTTGGCTCGGCAATTTTTATAAAGGAGCAATTATGACAGTACAAGAAATAATAATAAATACAGGTGTTTTGCTTGGAAGACGAGATATTATCGATTATTACGCCGACCAACTAAATTTCGGTGAGCAAACTTATGAAGACGTTTTAATGTTAGTAAAAGTTATAAACCTTGTTGTGAACGAACTTGCAAGCACGTATTTTCCGTTAATAAAAGAAAAAGAAGTGACTTTTTATAATGGAAGTATTTCTTATGGTGATTTAGAGGACAAAATAGTTAGAATTCTTGACGTATACGATAGTCGTGGAAACAAAGTTGCTTTTACAGACGACGTTGAATATATACGAATAAACGATACTAGCAAGAAGACTACCTTAACGGTGGTGTATCAATATTTACCAGAAGAATATTACGAAGACAGCACGATAGATTATTATGAAAAAGATATTCCAACAAAGGTGTTGTCGTGTGCAGTTGCATCAGAATTTTGCCTTAGCCAAGGCAGGTTTGAAGAAGCCGTTATGCATCACAAAAGATATATGGCTGGAATTCAAGAAATAAAAAGCCCTAAAAATGGTTTTATTAAGGGTAGGAGTTGGAAATAATGAGAACACAACAATTAGCCACGCCAAAAACTATCGATTGTACGTTAAAAATAAAAGACTTTCGTCCATATACAAAACTTTCCACTTATTGCATAGTCGGGCAAGAAATAAAGTCTCCTACTCACTCGTTTAGGAATTGGAAAACGGCACCGAGTGGAGCGCAAAACGTTTATTACGTGAGCAATAGACTTTTTGCTTATTCAAGCGATACGTATATTTATGAATATTTAAGCAATAAGTTCACAAAGCTTGAAATTTGCAAAAGTCAGCCTTATCTAGTGCCCGTAATGATTGACGGAATAGAAGAAATTTTGGTTGTATCTAATTCGGAATCTTTTATTCTGGGTAAAAGCCAAAACAAGTTCACTCTTCCTTTTGGTAATTATTATACGACTTATAATAATAGGCTGTTTATAGCGAAAAATAGAAATATTTATTTTAGTGACGTATTTGACGCAAATAATTTGACTATGGATATATCTAATTCGGGATACGTAAGCGTGTCTAATCAAGACGGGGATATTGTTGGGCTAGAAAATTATGATGGCAATTTATACGTGTTTTGCCAAAAAGCTATTTATATTTTGCATATTTCATTAGATAACAACTTTACT
This sequence comes from Christensenellaceae bacterium, assembly GCA_045612585.1. Taxonomy (GTDB): domain Bacteria; phylum Bacillota; class Clostridia; order Christensenellales; family Borkfalkiaceae; genus UBA1259. The sequence goes on from JAZKZI010000052.1 coordinate 11,895, forward strand.
TTTACTAAGTGTAATACTTGCGAAATAGATATAAAACCAGACAGCGTTGTCAGGGTCTGCGATGAATTTGTATTTTTATCAAGAAAAAGAATATGCACTTTTAAAAATAGCAAGGTTGAGTATTTAAATTTAATGTTTGAAAATGAGATATCCACCACCACTTTTAAGGCGACAAAACACAACGAGTATTACGTGCTTCCTTTTAAAGTAGGCAGTATATCTTATTTGTTTATGTTTGACACGATAAACAGAAGCTCGCACGTTTTAAATGGTGCTGAAGGTGGTTTTGTCGGCGATAGATATCTGTTTGTAAAGTCATCGAGATATATTTACGAAATCAACGATAATATTAGGCAAACTTTCAACTGGACAAGCGATAATACTAACTTGGGCACGCATAGTAAAAAAATGATTATGGAAGTGGGAATTTATAGTAGCTCAGATGCTATTTTTTACGTGTATAGTAAAGAAGGACATAGGTATTTTTCATTAAAAAGAGGGACTAATCAATACAAAATGAATCTTGTTGGAGATGAGTTTCACTTTAGCGTTTTACCATCAAGTAATACCACGATAGTCAAAGACCTACAAATAAAGTATAGAATTATTGGAGATTAATTATGGATTTTATATTACCTACAACAAAACAAGAAATGTATCAAGTTCTGGCAGAAATATTTAATCATTATAGGGTGCGAAAAGAAGGCTATGAAGACGTTTCATTGCAAGACCTTAGTTTAGAGCGACTTGAAGTAGCAGAAATAACCGACCAAGAACTAAGAAATAAAGCAGAAAAACTACTTGAGGCAGAACACCAAAGAGAAATAAAAAAATATCAAACAGAGCTTCAAGCAAAAGTTATATCTTTGCAAGAAAAAATAGCACTGCTTGAGCAAAATAACGTGGAAGAAATATCAAACGTTGCAAATCTTTATAGCGAAAGTATTGCTAAAGTTCAAAATCAAGCCATAAAATCTGGGCTATTGAATTCATCTATCATAGTTGATAAAACAGCACTTTTAGAAGATAGCAAAAACAAAAAAATAGCCGGTCTTATTCAAGAGAAAAACGATAAAGTGGCAAGTCTTACAGCCGAGATACAAGAACTTAACACAAAACTTTCTAATAGCTCAGAATACTTCAATGAAATTCATCAAAAAGAAATAGAAAAAAAGTATATCGAACTTTGCGATGACAGAGAGAAAATGCTAATAGAAATTTTTAAGTATAACAACAGTTTAGAAGAAAAAGAACAGCGTTATGCAAACTCAATAAAAGAGACAAAAAGCAGTTTGTATCTTAGATTTTTAGACGTAAAGTCGGGGGAATATACAAAAGACCAACTAGTAGAGATAGGGTATTTTAAAGACGTTATAGATTGCGTAAGTGCATATTTTGATACTTTAGAACCTTTTGATGCTTATCAAAGTTTTCTTGCTGAAAAAGAACTTATTATGTATCTTGATTTTTATTATGAGCAAGTGGCACTTGTATATAAATATAGGGCTGAAATATAGAAAAATTTCAGCGATTAAAATAAAACACTAAAAAACTTAATAATTAAAAAGGGGTATAAAGTTATAAAACTTAGCTTATATAACTTTTGCCCCTTTTAAATTTGCTTTTTAATCATAAGCCATGCTTTTACGTATTTTCTTTACAATTAAAAAAAGTTATGATATAATACGCATATGAGTAAGAAAGTTTATATAGGAAACACAGTTATTGGTGGTGGCGAAAGGATAAAAATTCAATCCATGTCCACTTTTAAGATTTCAAACGTCGAAAATGCAGTTCAAGAGTGCTTGCGCCTTAAAGAAGAGGGGCTTGATATAATGCGTTTTTCGGTGCTTGATGAAAAGGATGCAAGTTCTTTTAAGGTGGTAAAAGAGCGTACGGGTGTGCCATTAGTTGCAGATATTCATTTTGATTATAGGCTTGCAATCAAGTCTATCGACGGGGGCGCTGATAAGATTAGAATTAACCCAGGCAATATTGGTGGAGAGCAAAAGGTAAAAGAAGTTGCTAAAGCCTTAAAAAGTGCAAAAATTCCCGTTAGAGTTGGTGCAAACACAGGCAGTATAGAAAAAGAATTTTTAAACAAATATGGCAAAAACGAAATTTCGCTTGGCGAAAGTGCATTAAAAAACGTTGCACTTTTAGAAAAATACGGTGTAAACGATATAGTTATTTCTGTAAAGGCATCTGACGTTAATCTTGCAGTTAAGGCTTATGAATACGTTGCATCAAAAACAGATTATCCACTTCATATAGGAATAACTGAGGCTGGAACGGAATATAACGGCATAATAAAAAACTCTATAGGAATAGGGGCATTGCTACTTAAGGGTATTGGCGATACTATAAGGGTAAGCCTATCTGCTGATACCATTAGAGAAGTTATTGCAGGTCGTTCAATACTATCGGCACTTGACCTATATGACGGCGTAAAAATTATTGCCTGCCCAACTTGTGGAAGATGCGAGTGGGACTGCATGGCTTTTGCTGATAAAGTGGAAAAATACACTTCAAAAATAAAACAACAACTTAAAATTGCCGTTATGGGTTGCGTGGTTAACGGCCCTGGCGAAGCGAGAGATGCAGACCTTGGCATTGCAGGGGCTAAAGACTGCTGTGCAATTTTCAAAAAAGGCGAAATAATTAAAAAAGTGGCTAAAGACCAAGTAGAAAAGGTGTTTTTTGAGGAAATTGATAAATGTATACGATAAAAGGCAATGCCGAATTTATTGCTGACCTTAGACAAATTGACACAAGGCTAAGCAATATTAGGCTAAATTCAATAGAGATAGAAAGGGAAAATTGCAAAGTAAGATATAATTTTATCTGCGACCAAGCCGTTGACGAGTCCCTTCAAAAAAAGATTTTGGCAGAAGCTGAAAAGATTACTTCGCCAATTTTTTCGGTTGTTGAAGTCAGTGTTAAAAAAATAGTTAGCAACGATGAGCTTATCAACACCGAGATTTATAGGTTTTTAAGTCAAAATTATATATCAATTTCAATATTTTTAAAGGACACAGACATAATTTCTAGTGTTATTGGTGGAGTTGTAAAATATACTTTAAGACTTACAAAAGATGGCGCTGAATACGTAAATAAGAATTCAATACTTATAAAACTTAACGACCACTTGTCAAAAATGTTTTGTTCAGATTTTATGGGCACTATTGATATAAAAGAAGAGCAAGAATCAATCAGCTTGTTAGATGATAACGTTTATAAAGAAGAAATTGAAAAGATAGAGCACAGAACGATAAAAGTTAAAGACGTTGTGGTTATTGATGATGAATATATGGGAGACGTTGCACTATACATTGAAGATGCGCACCAAGGCAACGTGACCATCTGTGGGGTTGTCACCGATATTCAGGAGAGAAAAACTAAAAACGATAAGCCGTTTTTAATAATTAATCTAGATGATACAACGGGAAAGACTAGTGGGGTATATTTTTCTAAAAAATCCACCTATCACAAAATTAAAGACATAACCGTTGGCGAAGCGATAATTGCTCGTGGAAATATTGGTGAATATAACGGCAGAAGGTCTTTTACTTTTGAAAAAATCAATCGTTGCACTTTCCCAAAAGATTTTGTAAAAAAAGATAAATATAAAAAGAGTGCACCAAAGGAATATAAGCTAATATTCCCATCGCCAGCAAAAGAAAGTATAAAAGTTAGAAGTGTTTTTGATAAAGAAGAAGTATTGCCACTTGAAGTTGTAAACGACACGATAGTCGTGTTTGACTTTGAAACGACTGGTGTTGACTATATGAATCACGGGATAACCGAGATAGGTGCAGTTAAACTTGTTGGTGGCAAGGTGGTGGAGCAATTTACAACTTTAATTAAGCCAGATTATCATATTTCAGAAGAAAACTCTAAAATAACTGGCATCACAGAAGATATGGTTAAAGATTCGCCAAAAATAGATGCCGTTATGCCTGACTTTATCAAATTTATAGAAGGTGCTACAATGGTTGCACACAATGCTGATTTTGATATGAAATTTTTAAAACGCTTTGCAGGAGCATCTGGATATGAAGTTAAAAACAAGGTAATTGACAGCTTAGAACTTGCAAGAAAGGTTTTGCCACAACTAAGGCATCACGATTTGCACACTATTGCCGATTATTTTGGCATTGTTTTTCATCATCACAGGGCACTTTCTGATGCTTACGCAACGGCAGAAGCGTTCATAGAAATGATGAAAATAAAAAACGCTTGATAAAGCAATATAAAAAATGCTTAAAAACGCTTGCAAAAAACAAAAAGATATGCTAAAATAATGATACTTGAATATTATGCTTGACTATGAGAACGGACTTCCGTTCTCATATCTTTTTATAAAGGAGAGTTATGAAGGTAAAATCTAATCAAGAAATTCTAGAATTTGCACAAAATATAGCAAAGCCATTAGGAATAGACCTAGTTGAAGTTGAATTCAAGCAAGGCAAAAATCCAGAGCTAACGTTTTATATTGATAAAGAAGGTGGCGTAGATTTAAACACTTGCGAAATATTTCACAATGCTATAAACGAACCTCTTGATGAATTGGACCCAACTTTTGGCATGCCATATAGGTTAAACGTTTCAAGCTTAGGTATCGATAGACCTTTTAAGACTGATAACGACTTTATATCTCACATAGGTCAAAGGGTAGAAGTTAAACTTTATTCATCAATAAAAGGCAAAAAATTCTACGATGGAATTTTAATGAGTTATGATAAAGAAAAAATCACACTCAAGGTTGATGAAAAAAACACTTTTACAATTGAGCTTAAAAACATAGTCAAAATTAACGAATATATTGATTTTGAATAAACGGGCTTTAAGTCAAACAAAAAATAATAAAAAATTTAATTTAGGATAAATATTAAGGAGAAAACAATGATTAATCAAGATTTCTTTGCTGCACTTGACGAACTTGAAAGACAAAAAGGTATTTCAAAAGACGAATTTATTTCTGCGCTTGAAAATGCGCTAAGCATTGCTTACAAAAAGAACTCTACAGTGGGAGGCACTGTTGAAGTTAAAATTAATGCTGACAAAAAGTCTATCAAAGTTTATAGCACGCGTACAATAGTTGAAGAAGTTGTTGACGCTGAAAAGGAAATTAGTATTGAAGAAGCTAAGCAAATTAAAAAGTCGTATAAAGTTGGCGACCAATTTGCTATAGAAATTGCGCCAAAAAATTTCAGCAGAATAACTGCTCAAACAGCAAAACAAGTTTTACTTCAAAAACTTCGTGAAATTGAACACGAAAACACTGTAAACGAGTTTGAAGATAAAGAAGGCGAACTTATGACTTGTACTGTTCGTCGTATAGAAGAAGGTTGTGTATACGTTGAAATTGGTGGAAGCCAAATCGAAGGCGTGCTTATGCCAAAAGACCAAGTTCCAGGCGAAAAATATGAACTCAACCAAAAATTAAACGTATACGTTAAGAGAGTAAAGAGTTCTGGTAGAGTTGCTCAAATTATCGTTTCAAGAACAGCAAACGGTCTTGTTAAGCGTTTGTTTGAAAACGAAGTTCCAGAAATTAAGCAAGGAATTGTTCAAGTTAAGGGTGTTGCAAGAGACCCTGGTCAAAGAACAAAGATTGCTATTTATAGCGAAGACCCATCAGTTGATGCAGTTGGCGCTTGCGTAGGTAATAAAGGTGCAAGGGTAAACGCAATTGTTGCTGAACTTGGTGGCGAAAAGATTGATATTATTCCTTGGAGTGAAAACCCACTTGAATTTATTTCAAGCGCACTTTCACCAGCTAGAGTTATTAAGGTAATTCAAACGGGTGATGAAAGTGCAATGGCAGTTGTTCCAGATGACAAGCTTTCACTTGCAATCGGCAGAAGTGGTCAAAATGCAAGACTTGCAGTTAAACTTACAGGCTGGAAGATAGACGTTAAAAGCGAATCTAACGCTATTAATGAACTTGACGATTTTGTTGTTGCTGACACTCAAGACGAGGTAACCGAATAATATGGAAAAAAAAGTGCCAATTCGCACGTGCATAGCGTGCAGAACGGCAAAGCCAAAAAAAGAACTTATAAGGGTTGTTAAGTTTGAAGACCAAATTAAGTTAGACCTAACGGGCAAACTTAACGGCAGGGGTGCTTACGTTTGCAATGATGAAAACTGCATTCAAAAACTTAAAAAGCAAAAACTATTAAATAAAGCATTTTCAACACAAATTGAAGAAAGTGTTTACGATAGAATTTTGGAGGAGTTTCTTGGAAAATAAAACAAAAGCACAAACCTTTATAGGTTTTGCAATCCGTGCGAGAAAATATCGAATAGGCATGAACGCCGTGCAAACACTAAAAAGCATAAATCTTTTAATAGTGTGCAGTTCGGCAAGTGAAAATACTTTAGAACAAGCCAAAAAAGTTGCAAGCAGATATAATTGCCCAATGCTTATAACAAACCAAATTAAACTTGAACAAATTACCTTTAAGGAAAACTCAAAAGTAATGGCAATAACCGATAAATCGCTTGCAAAGGCAATTTTAGATAACTGTAAAAACGATTTTACCAAAAGTAATTAGGAGAATTAAATGGCTGAAAAGAACAATATGCGCTTTGACAATATAAAGCAAGCAGGCAAAATTATAGAGGATGGAAAAATCAAATCTTTTATCCAAACAACCGACAAGGTGGCTTTGGATTTAAAATCATACAAAAAATTGCTTGAAGAAAAACTAAAAACGCTTGAAGTGGCGAAAAAAGAAAAGGAAAGTCAAGAAAACCTTGCAGAAAAAGAAACTGCAGTTAAATTGGAAGAAAGACCTGTGGAAATTGAGCCAGTACAAAAAGTACAAGAAAAGCCACAGGCAGAAATAGTGCAAGAGCCAAGCACAGTTGCAAAAATTAAAGAAGAAAAAATTGCAGAAGTAAAAGAAGAAAAGGCTGTGGAAATTAAAGAAGAAAAACCACAAGAAAAGATTGCTGAAGTAAAAGAGCAACCAAGTGTGGAAGAAAAGCAACCACCACGCCCATCATTTATTTTGCGTAGAGAAGTGCCTATTCAAAGGCCACCTCGCACTTTCACAAACAGTGGCGAGCGTGAAAATAAAGAATTTAATAAGCGCCCACAAAGAGAGTTCCGTCCAACGGACAAACCTTTTGACAAACAAGCAAGATTTGACCAAAAGAAGGAAGGTGCGCCATTTAAAGCAAAACCAGACTTTAACAAGCCAAATCAAGGTGGGGTAAATAAAAAACCACAAACAACCTTTATTGCGCCACCTGTTGTTCAAAAAGAAGATAAGCGCAATTTTGCTAAAAAGAAACAAAATAACGAAAGGTCGTTTGAAGACAAGCACGTTATCAACAAGCGTGCACTCATTAAAGGTCAAGTTGATATTGATGATTTTGATGAGAATAAGAGTGGTTATAGAAAATTTAGACCTGTTAAAAAGGCAAAAGAAAAGTCTGAAATAAACGTAATCAAAATCGAAAAGGCAGTGATTACCACAGAAGTTATTCCACTTAAGGTATTGAGTGAAAAAATTGGTATAACTGCTGCTGAAATTACCAAAAGGTTATTTAAAGAAGGCATTATGAAAACTATCAACGATTCAATCGACTTTGATACGGCAGCCTTTATAGCTGATGACCTTGGCATTGAACTTGAACTTAAGCTTGACAAGACAGCAGAAGATGTTTTAAGTGAAGGCTTTGAAGACGTTGTTGACTCAGCAGAAAGCCTTAAAAAGCGTCCACCTGTCGTTACGGTTATGGGTCACGTTGACCATGGTAAAACATCACTTCTTGATAGAATTAGAAAGACAAACGTGACAGCTGGCGAAGCCGGTGGTATCACTCAACATATAGGTGCATATCAAGTGACTGTTGGGGGAGAAACTATAACTTTCCTTGACACTCCAGGTCACGCAGCGTTTACGGCAATGCGTGCACGTGGTGCACAAGCAACGGATATAGCAATTTTAGTTGTCGCTGCAGACGATGGTATAATGCCACAAACAATAGAAGCAATTAACCACGCAAAAGCAGCAGACGTTCCTATCATCGTTGCTATAAACAAAATTGATAAACCAGAAGCAAATATAGAAAGAATTAAAACACAACTCACAGAACACGGGCTTTTACCAGAAGAATGGGGTGGAGACACAATACTTTGTCCTATCTCAGCAAAAACAGGCGAAGGTTTTGACAACTTGCTTGAAAACATTAACCTTGTTGCTGAAATTAAAGACTTAAAGGCAAACCCAGATAGAAAGGCAAAAGGCGTTGTAATTGAAGCAAAACTTGACCAAAGCAAAGGTCCAATCGCAACAATTCTCGTTCAAAACGGCACGCTTCGTGTATCCGATAGTGTTATCGTTGGCACAGTTACGGGTAAGATTAGAGCAATGACTGATGATAAGGGCAGAAAGGTGACAAGTGCAGGTCCATCAACACCAGTATCTATTATGGGTCTTGATGAAGTTCCAAACTCAGGCGACATTTTATATGCAGTTGAACACGAAAAACTTGCTAAGCTCGTTGCAGAAGAAAGACAAAACAAAGAAAAAGAAAATATGCTTAAAGCATCAAGCAAAGTGACGCTTGACGACGTATTTAACAAGATTGCAGAAGGCGAAATGAAAATTCTTCCACTTATCGTTAAAGCAGACGTTCAAGGCTCGGTTGAAGCAGTTAAGAGTTCGCTTGAAAAATTATCTAACGAAGAAGTTAGGGTAAACGTAATCCACGCAGCAGCAGGTGCTATTAAAGAATCAGATATTATGCTTGCAGAATCTTCAAATGCAATCATAATCGGCTTTAACGTAAGACCAGATTCAAACGCAAAACAAATTGCTGAAAGAAGTGGTGTAGACATCAAACTTTATAGAGTTATCTATGAAGCTATTGAAGACGTTGAAAGAGCGCTTAAAGGTATGCTTGCACCTAAGTTTAAAGAAGTTTACATGGGTAAAGCAGAAGTTACAGAAGTGTTCAAGATTTCAGGCGTTGGTCAAGTTGCAGGTTGCTACGTTGTTGAAGGCAAGATTATAAGAAACGGCAAACTTCGTATTTATCGTGATGACGTTATGATTTGCGAAGGCAACGTTAACCAATTAAAGAGATTTAAAGATGACGTTAAAGAAGTTGCACAAGGCTTTGAATGTGGTATCAGCATAGAGAAGTTTAACGACATTAAAGTTGGCGACTTTATTGAAAGTTATCAAGTAGAGGAAAATAAAAATTAATGAGAAGAAGTAGCAATATTTCAAGAAGTGATAGACTAAATAGTGAACTTAAAAAGGAAATTTACGATATCATTTCAAGAAAACTTAAAAATCCACTCATAACCGAAATGTTTTCCATTTTGGCAGTTGATTGTGCAAATGATTTATCGTTTGCCAAAGTTTACGTAAGCGTATTTTCAACAAACAAAGAAAAGAGCCTTGCCACTTTTGAAGCAATCAAATCTGATGCTAAGAAAATTAGGTTTGAACTTGCAAAAGTGGTGCGTGCTCGCACTGTTCCAGAACTCAAATTTATTTTAGATGGCTCTATGGAATATGGCGACAAAATGGACAAAATATTCAAAAAAATCAGTGAGGAAAAGTAAAAGTGAAAACTATACAAGAGTTATCGCTAAAACTAAAAAAGGAAAAGAGTGTGGCAATTTTTTGTCACATTAGACCCGATGGTGACACGCTTGGCTCGGCACTTGCACTTTTTCATGCACTAAACAATCTCGGCATCAAGGCTAAAGTCTTTTGCGACGACACCGTTCCGTCGAGATTTTTCTTTTTAAACAGTGCTAGTCTTGTAGAAAACACTTTTAGTGGCGAATATTCAGCAATGCTAGCAATAGATTGTGCCGATATATCAAGATTAGGCTGTTTTTATGATGAATTTTCAAAGCATAAAAACACCTATTCTATCGACCATCACGTTTCAAACACAAGATATGCAAAAGAAAATTTAGTTATTGATAATGCAAGCAACTGCGAAAATATTTTAGCGCTTATAGAATGTTTAAATGTGGAAATCACACAAGAAATTGCAAACCTTTTAGCAATGGGAATAATGACTGATACGGGTGGCTTTAGGCATAAAAACGTCACGCCAAATACACTTAGTTCGGCATCAAAACTTGTCGCTAAAGGTGCAGACCTAAACACCATTTACTTTCATATGTTTTCAAAACAAAGTAAAGAAAGGGCAAAACTATTTGGACTTACAATGTCTAAAATTAGGTATTTTTTAGACGGAAGGCTTGCCGTTGCTTCAGTTTTGGAAAAAGACATTATAGAAAGTGGCGCTAAAAAAGATGAAACTGAAGGTTTTATAGATTTCATTATGGGTATAGACACCGTTGAAGTTGGCGCTTGCATACTAGAAATGGATAAAAATAAATATAAAATTAGTTTTCGCTCTAAAGGCACAAACGTCAATGAAGTGGCATCAACCTTCGGTGGTGGTGGGCACGTTTTAGCAAGTGGTTGCCAAATTCAAGGCGAATACGAAGAAGTTGTTGATAAAATTTATCTTGCAGTGAAAAGACATATTAGAGACTAATTGATTATCGTTATTTATATTAAAGGCAATTAAACAAGATTAAAACATGACGGGATTTGTAAACATAATAAAGCCATCTGGCATGAGTTCGGCTTATGCTGTGGGGGCAGTAAAGAAAAAATTTAATTGTCCATGTGGGCATATGGGCACACTTGACCCTATGGCAGAAGGTGTGCTTCCTGTAGGCATAGGCAAAGCGTCAAGACTTTTTCAGTATCTACTCGATAAAGAAAAAACGTATATTGCCCGTTTTATTTTTGGTTATACGACAGACACGCTTGACGTGACGGGGCAAGTTACCGAAAGAACAATTAAAGTGCCAACTCTTGAAGAGATTAGGGGGGTAATAGGTGATTTTGTGGGTGAAATCATGCAAGTTCCACCAATCTATTCGGCAAAATGTATAAACGGCAAACGCAGTTATGAACTTGCTAGAGAAGGTAAAGAAGTTAAGCTCGAAGCTAAAAAAGTTTGTATTTTAGGCATAGAGTGCCTATCTCAGATAAGCGAAAACGAGTTTGAATTTAAAATTGATTGCAGAGGCGGCACGTATATTCGTTCGCTCGCAAGGGACATTGCAAAGGCAGTAAATTCACTTGGCGTTATGAGTAAGCTCACAAGAACTAGGTGTGGCATCTTCACTATGGAAAACGGCATTGGTGTAGAAGACTTCAAACAAAGTGAAAAGGTTGAAGAATATATTATTGCACCAGATGAAGCCGTAAGTTTTGAAAAACTTAATTTAACTAGTGGTGAGGCCCAAAAGATTCTTGACGGCGTGTATGAAAACTATGGATTTTTGGACGGCGTGTATAGGGTGTATAATCAAGGCGCTTTTATAGGCGTTGGAAAAGTTGAAAATGGAATTCTTAGGATAAATTCTTATGTTAGATAAAACAGTTGTTGCACTCGGTTATTTTGACAGCGTGCATTTAGGGCATCAAAGGGTTATAAAAAGGGCAAAAGACATAGCCGAACAAAACAATATGTCGCTTGCTATCGTTACCTTTTTTGGAAACTTAAAAGGTGCTATCGGTGGGCAGGATAAGTGCGTGTTTTTAACAAACGAAAGGGAAAAATTCTTAAAAGATTTGGGAGCTGATGAAATTTATTTCGCACCACTTACAAAAGAGTTTTTATCTACCGATAGAAAAGATTTTTTAGATGACCTAAACAAAAAATATAATATCTCATATTACGTTAGTGGGGCCGACTATACCTTTGGTGCTTTTGGCAAAGGGGACACAGCCTATTTAACCAATTATGCAAAGGAAAATGGTCAAGAGCACGTAATAGTTGACACGCTATCTTTTGGCAGTGAAAAGGTTTCTTCAACCCTTGTAAAAAGTTTACTAGCTAAGGGGGATATAAAGGGGACAAACACCCTTCTTGCAAGAGAGTATTCTATTAGTGGCAAAGTGGTAAAAGATAGAAGGGTTGGTTCAACTCTTGGCTTTCCAACTGCAAATATCATTTTAGATAAAGACAAATTTTGTTTACTTGACGGCGTTTATGCAGGCAAGGTTATTTTAGAAAATAAAAATTATTATGCCATAATCAACTATGGTGCAAGACCAACTTTTGACTTAGAGCAAAAATTACTTGAAGTGCATATCATAGATTTTTGTGGCGATTTATACGGCAAAGAAATTGAAGTGCTATTTTTAGATTATATTAGACCTATAAAAAAATTTGATAGCATTGAAGATTTGAAGGCTCAACTTCAAGCCGACCTAAATTTAGTAAAGGAAGGTAATTATGATTAAATTTGGTCCAAGTGGCAATTCAATAGCCTTTGGCGTGGCAGGTTTTAAAAATAGTGAAGATAGCGCTGTTTGGGTTAAAAATTTGGGACTTACTTGCTTTGAATATTCATTTGGTCGTGGGGTAAACCTAAGCGATGAAAAAGCAATGAGTATAGGCAACGCTTTTAAGGAAAACGGCGTTGAAATAAGCGTTCACGCACCATACTATATCAACTTTGCAAACCCTGAAGAAGAAAATGCAGTTAAGTCATATAACTACGTTTTGCAGTCTGCATTAAAAGTAAAACTTATGGGTGGCAAAAGAATAGTTTTTCACCCAGCAAGTCAAGGAAAAATGAGCAGGGAAAAAGCAGTTGAACTAACTATTAAAAGGCTTGAAACACTTAGAGATATTATTTATGAAAATGGGCTTGACGACCTAATTTATTGCCCAGAAACAATGGGTAAACTCGGTCAAATAGGCACTATAGAAGAAGTTGTCAAGTTTTGCAAGATAGATAAAATTTACACCCCGTGTGTAGATTTTGGGCACATCAACGCAAGGGAGTTTGGCAGTTTAAAAACCGAGCAAGATTATTTAGATAGGCTGAAGTTTATGATTGATGAACTCGGTTATGAAAAAATGAAAAACTTTCATATCCATTTTTCAAAGATAGAGTATTCAGCAAAAGGCGAGGTTAGGCATTTGACATTTGAAGACGACCATTATGGTCCAGATTTTGCCCCACTTGCCATGGCTCTTAAAAAATTAGAATTAACGCCATATATTATATGTGAATCTGCAGGAACGCAAGATTTAGACGCATTAAATATGCAAAATATATATTATGGCAATTGACATAATTTGTTTTTTTTGGTAAAATAATATAGTCAAATGAAAAACTATCCTTTTAGCAATGAAAATGCTTGTCTTGTTATTGATGATTTGACAAGTCAATATTTTATTAAATCGCCTTTAGAAGAAGGTTATTTAGTTTTAGCAGATGAAAAAACTTGCTTTATAGATGCAAGGTCGTATTCTGGGGTAAAGGATAAGTTAAATAAAAATGGAATTGGCGTAAAACTGTTAAAAGATATAAGCGACGTAAAAGATTTTTTAACAACACTAAAAACAAAAAATCTATACCTAGACTTTTCAAGAACAACGGTTAAAGCGTATAACGAGTTTTCATCGTGGGGCTATCTTATTAAAGATAGTAGCGAAATTATAAATGAAATGCGTTCGCAAAAAACAAGTGAAGAAATAGATAAAACTATTATTGCTTGCGAAATTGCCGAGAAGGCACTATACAGCGCATTACAAAGCCTTAAAAAGGGCATTACAGAGCTTGAACTTAAAGCCGTAATTGAACAAAAGATTTTAGAGCTTGGTAGGGAAGGCGCTTCGTTTGAAACGATAGTTGCGTTTTCAAAAAACTCAGCAGTTCCACATCATAAATCAAACGGCACAAAACTAGAAAGCGACATGCCTATTTTAATAGACATGGGTGCTAAATATAAAGGCTATTCATCAGATATTACAAGGACTGTGTTTTTTGGAAATCCACCAAAAAAGTTTGTGGACTGCTATAATGCGGTGTTAAAGGCAAACCTAACGGCAGAGAAAAGCATTCAAGTTGGGGACATGACCGATGTGGCAGACGGCTATGCAAGAAACGTTTTAGAAAAAGACGGTTTAGCAAAATATTTCACTCACTCGTTAGGGCACGGCATAGGTTTAGAAGTTCATGAATATCCTGTGCTTTCACCAAAACGAAAAAACGAGTTAAAAGAAAATATGCTTTTCACTATAGAGCCGGGGGTATATTTTGACGGCGAGTTTGGTATAAGAATTGAAGACACGGTTTTGCTTACAAAAGATGGAATCAAGAGACTTTTTACAGACAGTAAAGAGCTTATGATAATAAAATAAAAAATATAGATATAAATTTTAAGGAGAAATCAATATGATTACAGCAGGCGATTTTAGAAAGGGCGTTACATTTGAATACGAAAGTGGCATTTACACAATCGTTGAATTCCAACACGTTAAGCCAGGTAAAGGCGCAGCGTTCGTTAGAACAACAATGAAAAACGTTGTTACAGGAAAAGTGTTAGAAAAAACTTGGAACCCAACAGAAAAGGTTCAAGAAGCACAAATCGAAACAAAGAATATGACATATTCTTATACAGATGGTGAACTTTATTACTTTATGGACCAAGAGTTCAACCTAACACCACTCAACTATGAACAAGTTGAAGATGCGTTAAAATACATCAAAGAAAACGACCCTGTTATCGTAAGGTCATATAAAGGCGTTGCTTTCTCTGTTGAATGCGAAAACTTTGTTGTTCTTCGTGTAGTTCAAGCAGACCCATCAGTTAAGGGCAACACAGCAACAAACGCAACAAAAGAAGCTGTTCTTGAAACAGGCACAAAACTTCAAGTTCCAATGTTCGTTGAAGAAGGCGAACTCATCAGAGTTGACACTAGAACAGGCGAATACATGGAAAGAGTTAAAGGTTAATAATCTTAGATAAACCTAAAAAAACCGATAATACCCACAAAGTTATTTTGTGGGTATTGTTAAATTTATATAAAAAATTTAAAAAGGGAATACAGCATTGAAAACAGCACTTATCACGGGCGTGTCAGGTGGTATTGGCAAAGCCACAGCCAAAAAGTTCATTGACAATGGATATTTTGTTATAGGTCAATATAACTCAAACCAAAAAAGCATTGATGACTTTTATGTAGAGCTAGAAAAAGAGAATAAAAGCGACTATTTTTTTGGCATAAAGGCAGACCTTAGTAGCAGTCAAGATATTTCAAAGATGATGGATAGCGTGGAAAAGAGTTTTAAGCATCTATCAGTTTTAGTGAATAATGCTGGAGTTAGCCTAACAAAACTAATCACTGACACCACCGAGAAGGATTGGGATAAAATTTTTTCGGTAAACCTAAAAAGTGCATATTTAATTACTAATAGAGTGCTTAAAGGCATGATAGAAAGTAAACGTGGCAAAATTGTCAACGTTTCGTCAATGTGGGGCATAAACGGAAGCAGTATGGAAGTTGCCTATTCAAGCACTAAAGCAGGGCTTATAGGCTATACAAAGGCACTTGCTAAGGAAGTTGGATATAGTGGCATAAACGTAAACTGCGTTTGTCCAGGCGTTATAGACACGCCTATGAATAAGCACTTGTCTGAAAAAGATATAAACGAGTTAAAAGAGCAAACGCCACTAGGAAGAATAGGAAAGCCAGAAGAAGTTGCAAACTTAATCTACTTTTTATCTACTGATGATGCGGACTTTATCACAGGTCAAGTTATATCTGTTGACGGTGGATTTGGAATATAAAAGAGGAAAAATAAAGGGGCAATAAATTTGTCCCTATTAATATATATGAGAGAACACGATTTAAGCCGAAGAAGTGGCGTTTTAATGCCAATATTCAGTTTGCCAAGTAAATATGGCATAGGCGATTTTGGCAAAGAAGGTTATAATTTTATAGATTTACTTAAAAAGTCTGGACAAAAGGTATGGCAAATTTTGCCGTTAGTTCAAACGGGGTATGGAAATTCACCATATTCTTCGGTTTGCTCTGATTCTTTTAGTCCGTATTATATAAGCATTGAACTTTTGCTTGAACAAGGCCTTTTAACAAAAGAAGAACTTAAATTTTCACTTAGCAACAAAGAACGAATAGATTATGGCGAACTTTATTCAGTTAGATATCCACTTTTAGAGAAGGCGTTTAGTAGGTTCGATAAGAATTTGCCTAGATTTACCAAGTACGTAAATAGCAAAGAAAGCAGAGATTACGCCTTGTTTATGGCAATAAAAGAAGCCTCTGGTCAAAAACATTTTTACGAGTGGGAAGAAGGTCTTAAAAATAGAAGCCCAAAAGCATTAAGGCAATTTGAAAGAGCATATAAAAATAGAGTTTTATTTTATCAATTTATCCAGTTTATAGCAAAAGAGCAGTGGATGAATTTAAAAGAGTTTGCAAACAAAAAAGGCATTGAAATTTTGGGGGATATGCCACTATACGTTGCGCTTGATAGTGTGGACGTTTGGAAGAATAGACATTTGTTTAAGCTAGACCAAAACTTAATGCCAAAAAAGGTTGCAGGTGTTCCACCAGATTATTTTTGTGAAGACGGGCAACTTTGGGGCAACCCCGTATACGACTATGCCGAACATGAAAAAGATAATTTTAGTTGGTGGACAAATAGAATTGAAAAGGCGTTAAAAGTTTTTGACTTGGTTAGAATAGACCACTTCAGGGCGCTTGATAGGTATTACGAGATAGAAGCAGGCAGTTCTAATGCAAAGATAGGCGAATGGATAAAAGTGCCATCAGAAGAACTTTTTAAGGCAATTCATCAAAAAAACGATAAAAACAGAATTATTGCAGAAGATTTAGGCATAATCGACGACGGCGTTAGACATTTAATTAAGAGTTTAGGCTATCCGGGTATGAAAATTTTATCATTTGCGTTTAATGGAGATAAAGAAAACCTATACTTACCAGAACGCATTGATGAAAACTGCATTTGTTATACAGGCACGCACGATAACGACACGCTTATGGGGCTTATAAACAGCCTTAACAGTTGGGATTATACAAACCTATATAACGGCGTTAAAAACAGCCTAGCATTAATGGATATAGACCAAAATATAGATGATAATTTGAGTTTGGCAAAAGCAATAATAATGCTTGGCGCCAAGTCGAAGTCAAAATTGTTTATTTTGCCTATGCAAGATATTTTGTATCTGGGCAGTGATTATAGAATAAATCAACCGGGTGTTGTAAGAAATAGCAACTGGTCGGTTAAATTTTCTAAAGAGCAGATATGCGCTAAATCATTTATGGCTATAAAAGCATTAACAAAAAAATATAATAGATAAAAATAAAAGACTTTTTAGTTTTAGTATGCTAAAAGGTCTTTTTTAGTGTATAACAACTTTCTTTTTGGTAATAATCTTTACAAAAAAGGAGAAAAAAGTATGAATCCATTTAAAGAATTACCAAAAACTAGCAAAATTATTTACCCAAGTTTTAACAACTTGGCACCAAAACCATACGACAAAAACCAAACTGACCCTTATACAAAAACAAGGGTAATCTTAATGAACGGCACCGAGTTTGAGTCAAACTGGTTTTTGCACCACTTTAACAGGCACTGTCTTAATAACGACGTTAGAAGGGTTATAGCAGGTGTTAGAAGGGAAGAGCAATTCCAACAAAAAAGAATATCTTCTCTAAAACCAATTAACGAAAGTATTTTAGAAACAACTATTGCTTATGAGCAACTTGCCGTTGATTTAACGGCAGATATGGCACAAAAAGAGCCAAACCCTTTTGTAAAAGCCCAACTCGACTTTGCGCTTTTAGAAGATTTTGACCACCTTTATAGATATGCAAATCTTCTCGATATGGAAGAAGGCGTGCATGCAGAAAGACTTGTTGGAAAGTATACCGAATTAACACCAGCAAGGCCAACTATTTCCGAGCATCGCCACCCTAACGACGACGTTAGAAGATATATTAACTGCTGGCAAGATAGTTTAATCACAAGGCTACACGCAAATATCATAACGGCAGCCGAACAACAAACAATGAACTATTATATGAACGTTGGCTCGTTTTATCACAGCGATTTAGGTAGAAAATTATATAGCGAAATTGCAATGATAGAAGAACAACACGTGACAGGCTATGGCTCGCTTATAGACCCGTCAAGCACAATGTTTGAAAGTTGGGTAATGCACGAATACACCGAGTGTTATCTATACTATTCTTGCTATCAAGATGAAACCCACCCACAAATTAAAAAGATATGGCTTGAGCATTTTGAACAAGAATTAAACCACTTAAAGATTGCAAGTGATATGCTTAAAAAATATGAAGGAAGGGATTGGGAGCAACTCTTCGTTGGTGGTGCAGACTTCCCAGCACTTATAAAATTAAAACAAAACAAAGAGTATATTAGAGATATTATAAAGAGCGTAAGACTAACGGGGTATTTTGAAGATATGGTTATGGTAGATGACCTAAAAGATAATGATGAGTTCTTTAAGTATCAGCGTGAGGTAAATGGAAAAACTCCAAAAAATGCATCGCATATGGTGATTGATAAATATATCAAAAAGTATGGCGAAGATTATAGATATGAAGATAAGCCAAGCGTTGAAAAGACCTTAAGAGATAGAACGATAGACAACACCGACTTAGGCAGAAAAAAGGGCGTATAGAAACAAAATAAAAATAAAAGACAAAAAAATAAAGCCTTGCGAAAATTCGCAAGGCTTTATGAACTGTTTAAGTTTTAATTACATTGCTGGAACAAGAACATATCTCAATACGAAGAGAATAGCGATAATTGTTACAACGATGTCTTTCTTAGTATATTTACCTGTTAAGAGTTGGATAATTACATAAGTAATAGCACCAAGAGCAATACCATTTGAAATTGAGTATGTAAGTGGCATTACAATGAGTGCAATGAATGCAGGAAGAGCACTTGACAAATCATCCATATCAACAGATTTAAAGTTTTTAAGCATTAATAAACCAACGTAGATAAGAGCAGGTGCAGTTGCAACGCCAGGGATAATGCCAGCGAGTGGTGATAATACTAAGCATACAGCAAAGAGAGCTGCGACAACAAGAGATGTCAAACCAGTTCTACCACCTTCAGCAACACCTGATGCAGATTCAACGAAAGTTGTAACTGTTGAAACACCAACCATAGCACCAGCAGCAGTTGCGATAGAGTCGCAAAGCATGCATTTTTCAATGTCCACAGGGTCGCCGTTTTCATCAAGCATGTTTGCTTGTGCGCATGTTCCATAAAGTGTTCCGATTGTATCGAACATATCAACTAAGCAGAAAGTAACGATAAGCATAATAACAGCGAAAATACCACCAAATGTTGCACCGTCAAAAGCTACTTTCCAACTTTCTGGCTTAAATACAGAGAAACCATATTCGCCGAAATCTTTGAAAGATTGTCCGATTTGGCCAATTTCAAAAGATGGAGCAGTCCATGTGAATAAATAGAAAAGAATTGTTGAAACTAAAATACCTAAAACGATAGATGTTTTCTTCATCCAACTAGCGCCGATTTTATTAAATATAACGATAGAGATAAGACCAAGGATAGCAGCGAGCACAGGGCCAGCAACAGACCATTCTCTAAGGTCAGGTAGGCAAACAAGTGTAGCACCATCAACAGAAATGCCTGCACCTTGCAAACCGATAAATGCAATGAATAAGCCGATACCTGCAGGGATAGCCTTCTTTAAGCAGTCTGGAAGAGACTTAGCAATGTAAGAACGAAGACCTGTTACAGATAAAAGTAAGAATATCAAGCCTGAAATAAGGATAATAACCAAGCCTGCGCCATAGTTTGTAGCTGGGTCGCCAGCAGCAAACATGAAAGATACCATGAAGAATGCATTTAAGCCCATTCCTGATGCTTGTGCAAAAGGTTTTTTTGCAAGGAAAGCATAAAGAAGTGTACCAATTACAGCAGCGATAATTGTACCGATGTAAGCCGCATTAAATATTGGTGATGCTGGGTTTTTGCCTGAAAGGAAATCAGGGTTTACAAAGATGATATAACACATAGCAAAGAAAGTTGTTAAACCAGCAATGATTTCCGTCTTAATGCTTGTGTCAGGTTTAAGTCCGAGCGCTTTGCCGAACTTAGTTTGTGATTTGTCACTCATAAGAGTTCCTCCTTATAAAAATTATTATGTTTACATAATAACACACAATTGTTGACATTGCAATAATTTTCGACAAAATTTTTTAAAATTTTTATTTTATATACAATATATAGTGTTAAGAAAATTTTAAAATCACAAAAAAAATCGGGGTGACATTATGCACCCCGAAATTTTATTATTGCATGTAATTAGCCGTTATTTACAGCCACAGCCACCGTAATTTCCTAAGAAACCACCGTTTTTACAACAGCAACAAATTAAAAGTAATGCGATAGGCAAGCAATAACAACTGTTAAATAAGCCGTTTAAGCACCCACTTTTACAAAGACAGATAATAAGTAAAATTATCAAAATCCAAAGACAGCAGTTGTTTCCACCAAATAAATCAAAATTGTGCATAAAAAAGTACCTCCAAAAGTGTATATCGCTCCACCTATGTAAATTTTTTTGGTTTTGTGGAGCTTTCTAATATCAATATACGCATAAATCTTTAAAATTGTTAAAATAACCTTATATTTATTTGCGAATAAAGTTAATTTGTGATAAAATAACTATTGTATGCTTAGCAGTCATTATTATTTAAGGCTGACTAACAAGGCGAATATTTTTTTATGCAACAGATATTCTAAAAAAAGAAATCTGATTGGAGGTCAAAAATGAATAGTAAGTTTTTTTCGGCAAAAAATGTTGCACTACTTGGCATTTTAGTGGCACTTGTAATCGTTTTGCAACTTTTTGCAAGTGCAATTCCTATGTTTGGGGTGACTATTAACTTTAGTTTAATTCCAATAGCATTTGCAGGAATTTTGCTTGGTGCTTTTGGTGGTGCAATAGTCGGCTTTACAAGTGGCTTTGTTGTTTTTATAAGTGCAGCAGTGCTCGGTGGAGAACCTTTCACAGCAACACTCTTTCAAGCACATCCAGTTATATTAACTTTAATTTGCATAGGTAAAACAACTATTGCAGGCTTAGTGTCTGGGTTGGTGTTTAAGTTCTTATCAAAAAAGAAGGAATTTTTGGCTGTTTGCTTAAGTGCAGTTATACTTCCTATCGTAAACACAGGAATTTATATGCTTGGTATAGTATTGATGAAAGATACCACTGCAACCTTCTTAGGTATGGGGGTAAGCACAGCAGGAACAGTGTTTACAACAGTTTTTGCAATAATTTGGCTTAACTTTGTTTTAGAAATGGCAGTAAATTTAGTCTTTATTCCAATGATACAAAGGGTTGTTAAAGCCTTAAAAAAATCTAACTAAGTAGGAGAATATAAATGCTTCTCGCAATAGATTTAGGAAATACAAATATAAAATACGGCGTTTTTGACGGCGATAAACTCGTGGCATCGTTTAGGGTATCGTCAAGAATATCAAGAACGGCAGACGAATATGGTTCGGTTTTAGTTGGACTTTTATCGGATAAAGATATAAAAAAGAGCGATATTGATGGAATTATATTTTCATCGGTTATCCCAGCCTTAAACTATACCATTTGCCACATGTGTGAATACTTTTTTGGCATTTCACCAATCATAGTAGGTCCAGGGATAAAGACAGGGCTTAACATCAAGGCAGAAAACCCAAGAGAAGTGGGCGCAGACATTATTGTTAACAGTGTGTCGGCATTTAACAAGTATGGTGGACCTATAGTTGTTATAGATTTTGGAACAGCCACAACTTTTGACGTTATAACAGAAAAGTGCGAACTGCTTGGCGTTGTAATTGCACCGGGAATTAAGACTTCGCTAGAAGGCTTAGCAACAAAAACGGCACAATTACCAATGGTAGAACTCGATGCGCCAAAATCGGTTATAGGCAAAAACACAAAACACTGCATGCAAGCAGGCATCATCTTTGGTTTTGCAGGCTTAGTGGAAAATATTCTTAAAAGAATAAAAAAAGAACTTGGTTTAGATGAGATAAAAGTTGTTGCAACAGGTGGCCTTGGCGAAATTATTGCAAAGGAAGTAAAACTCATAAATTTAGTCGATAGAACATTGACTTTAGATGGGCTTAAAATTATATACGAACTTAACAAATAAAAGGAGATTATTATGTTAAAGAAAGCAGGTGTTGCTATTTTAGGATTAGGTGTTGTCGGTGGTGGCACGTATGAAATCCTAACAAAAAACAAAGAATACTTCAAAAAGACTCAAGGCGTTGACATAACAGTTCAAGCCGTTCTTGAAAAGAATAAAGAAAGAGCGCTTTCTCTCGGCATTGAAGAGAGCAAGATTGCATCAAGCATTGAAGAAGTTTGCTCTAACCCAGAAGTAGATATCGTTGTAGAAGTTATCGGTGGCACAGGTGTTGCTAAAACTTTTGTAAAAACGGCACTTATGAGTGGAAAAACTGTTGTCACTTCAAACAAAGAATTATTTGCTAAGCATTGGCCAGAACTAGAAGCCGAAGCAAAAAAGATGAACGCAGGACTCTTTTTTGAAGCAAGTTGCGTGGGTGGGGTACCTATCATTCGTACGCTTATCGACGGCATGCAAGCAAACAAGATTTTGTCTATCAAAGGCATTATCAACGGCACAACAAACTACATTTTAACAAAAATGGCTTACGAAGGCTGGTCATATGAAGAAGCATTAAAAGAAGCACAACGCCTTGGCTATGCAGAGTTTGACCCAACAGCCGATGTAGAAGGTTTTGACGCAACGTATAAGCTTTCAATTTTATCAAGCCTTGCATTTAACAAGAAAATTTGTATTGAAAACGTTTATAGAGAAGGTATCTCGTCTATTACAAAAGAAGACATTGCACAAGGTAAAGAAATGGGCTATACTCTTAAACTTTTAGGTATCGGCAAGGATACAGAAAAGGGTGTTGAAGTTAGAGTTCATCCAACCTTTATTAAAAATGATAACCCACTTGCAAGCGTAAACGATTCGTTTAACGCAGTTCACTTAGTTGGCGATGCAGTTGGCGAAATTATGCTTTATGGCAGGGGTGCAGGTGCTCTTCCAACAGGTAGTGCAATCGTTTCAGATATTATTTTTGCAGCAAAACATAACGAATATTTCTATGCAAGCTTTAAAAACAACGAACAAGGCAACAAAGAAACAAAGTTTGTTAGCGACTTTACTTCTAAATACTATATTCGTTTAACCGTTAAAGATATGGCAGGGGTGCTTGCAAAGATAGCAACAACTTTTGCTAAAAACAATATCAGCATTGCAGAAGTTAAGCAAGTTGGTGGCGAAAACGGAACTGCTCAAATTGTTGTAAACACACACGTATGTTTAGAAGGTGCAGTAAAGAAAACTCTTGATAAACTTTCTGCATTAGATGAAATGATAAAGGTAAATTCAGTTATTAGAATTGAAGACTAATATTAAAATAAAAGATAAAAAGGGCTTAAGTAAAAACGCTTAAGTCCTTTCTTTTTTATATAAACTTCAAAATATGTAGCATTATAATTAAAAGAAATAGTATAACTAGTGTATTTATTTGACATTTTTAGTAATAAATGCTAAAATAACCTAAATTATGGGAGAAGTATTATGACAAATACACATTATCAACAAGTAGAAATTGAAAAACTTTCTAAGTTGTATCAAAAAAATCCAAAGTTTACCGAAAAGGAATATAAGGATAATCAAGTTAAAAAAGGTCTTAGAGATGAAAATGGCGCTGGTGTTATCACAGGCCTAACCGACATTTCAGACGTTATCGCTAAAAAAGTTATTGACGGAGTGTCAACGCCTGTTCCAGGTGAACTTTATTATCGTGGCATCAACGTTAAAGAAATGATTGATAACTATGATGAAGAGTTGCGCGCAGGGTTTGAAGAAGCAACCTATCTTTTGCTTTTTAATAAATTACCTAATAAAGAAGAACTTTTAGAGTTTAACAAACTTTTGGCTGCATATAGAAAATTACCTAAAAACTTTGTTAGAGACGTTATTATGAAAGCGCCAAATAAAGATATTATGAACGCTATTTCAAAGTGTACTTTGGCTCTTTATAGTTATGACAATCACGCACTTGACAATTCACTTGAAAACGTTTTAAGGCAAAGCCTAGCACTTATTTCTATTATGCCTATGCTTGCAGTATATGCTTATAATGCGCACATGCACTATAACGAAGGCAAGTCTTTATATATTCATAGACCACGCCCAGATTATTCAACTGCAGAAAATATATTACATATGCTTCGCCCAGATAACAAATTTACCGAACTCGAAGCAAAAGTTTTAGATATTGCGTTTATTTTACACGCTGAACACGGTGGTGGAAACAACTCAACCTTTACAACACACGTTGTCACTTCTGCAGGCACTGATACGTATTCAACAATAACTGCAGCGTTATGTTCATTGAAAGGACCAAGGCATGGTGGTGCAAACATTAAAGTTATGGATATGTTTGCAGACATAAAGAAAAACGTGAAAGATTGGGAAGATGAAGAAGAAATTAGCGCATACATATCAAAGATGCTCGCTGGAGAAGTGTTTGATAAGTCGGGCTTAGTTTATGGCATGGGACACGCAGTATATTCTATTTCTGACCCAAGGGCAGAAGTTTTCAAGGGCTTTGTTAGAGAGCTTGCAAGTGAAAAGGGTAGAAATAAGGAATTTAAACTTTACGACAAGGTTGAAAAGATTTCACAAAAACTTATTTGCGAAAAGAGAAAGATTGTTAAAGGTGTGTCGGCGAACGTAGACTTTTATAGTGGTTTCGTTTATAACATGCTTGGTCTTCCTATTGAACTTTTCACACCTATGTTCGCTGTTGCAAGAATGTCTGGTTGGTGTGCTCATAGACTAGAAGAACTTTATAACAATGGTAAAATTATTCGTCCTGCATACGTATCTACTAACGGCAGAAACGAATATATAAAACTCGAAGATAGAAAATAAAAATAAATCAACAAAAAATGCTCAAGGGCAAACGCTCTTGAGCATTATTTTTTTATAAGTGTTATTTTTTATCAAAGCAATCGCATCTATGTGTGCCAACGTACCCTGTATCATTACATTTTTTGCAGGCATAAATAGGTGAGAGTGACTCAAAGTTAAGTCCTTTTGTTTTAAGCAGACTTTCTCCGTTTTTAGTTAACTCTTTCTTTTCGTTTTCAAGTTTAGAAATGGTTGTATTATCGCCAGCAATTTCAGCAAAAGCCAAATCTCTTTCAATACTATTAAGTCTGCTATAAATTTGAGCAAAACCTTCAATTTCCATAGCGATTTCGTTATTCTTTTGTGCACGTGATAGGGCGATAGAACGCCTTCTTTCATATTCTCTGTTATAACTTTCTTGCGAGTTTTCTAAGTTAGTGTTGTTTGAAGAAACACTGTCTAAGCTATAAATGTTTTCCTTTTTCCAATTACTCAAAATTCCATTCATATAGGCAATAGGAGAGGTTTTTCCAGATGCAAGTTTACCTGCTTCTAAGATCATTTCGTTAGAAAAATTCCAGCTTTTCCAAACGTTAAGGTTTTCTCTATCCCACGAATTAGGCCTGCGATTAAGCCCAACAGTTAAAAGTAGTTTAGAAATAAACTCGTCATTTTTCTTAATGTCTTCAAAATAATCGCCCACGCCAGATAAGGTGATAAATCCACGCTGACGCAATAATTCAACAAGCTCATCCATCTCTTGAAGGGTATTTTTTCCACTTTTAAAGCAGTGCGAAGCGATAAATAAAAGGGCGTCATCTTCAAAACCATATGATAGCCATTTTTTCGTATAGGTATCAACAACGGCATCTATAACGTCAACGTAAATAGATAAGGTTTTGTTAATTTTAACAGCAAGGTTATAAATAGCCTTCTTTTTATTCATATAATCGGCAATTTCTTCTTTAGAAAAACTCTTTAGCGCATAAAGCTCAAGCAAAAATTCATCAAGTTTTTCCATGCTTCCTTTTTTAAGTTTAGAAGCTGCAAAAATTATGTTATCGCTATCAAAAGATAGTTCCCCCGTCCACTTTTTAAGAAGGTTCGCATCTTCAATATCAGGTTGACGGCGAAGTGAAAGTGAACGTAAAATTTGTTCAAGAACTCCTGTTTGGGCAATGTAAGAAGAAAGTTCTTTTTCAACCTTATCAGCAGTGTTTATACTCCTATTTCCAAAATCTTTAGCCACTTTAGAAATATATCGATAAGAAATATCTCCACCCTTTCTGTCAATGCAATATTTAACTATCATCAGCATTGCTTCAGGCTTGATAAAATACGTCTCCATAATAGCAAAATACTCAGTGTATTCGTTTGTAGAAATCATGCGATTAGGGATAAGTGCTTGAAGTCCCTTAGTAAAGTCAGAATATTTTTCTGCCTTATATTTTTTTGGTTTAGAGAATGTAGAAGAACGAATAGGGTGATATTGCACGGCAAAAGGTTCTTTTGAAATTATAGATAAAAGCCCAAACTCTTCCCAAAACGAAAAGCAATCAATAATAGCCTTTTCTTGCATTTTAAGAGTCGTAGCCATATCCGAAACAGACTGGTCGCTTTCGGGGTGTTGGCAAAGGAAAAGTCCGTAAAGGTAAACCTTAACGGCATCGCCCTCAGCAACAGGCAAATATTCTGTTATAAACAAGTTTTCTATATTTGTAAAAGCCGAGATAGAAAACTCTTTTGAAAAAGAACAGGTCATTTTTTCCCCTTTAATAAATTATATCTAAATGTAAAAAATGCTTGCTTTGACGATAATAATGATATATAATATAAGATAATAATATAATAGAAGTAGTATCGCTTATAACAAGACGAGTGAGAACTATTATAAACTAAACTAACCGAAAAATCAACTTAAAATTATAATTTTTTTTAGTTTTTGGGTAGTTTTTGTATGAGGTATGTATGATTGAAACAATTTTAACCCCAACGGTGTTATGGAAAAACTTTAGTTTGCCTGACGATGTTGGTGCTAATATAGTTCAAGAACAAAATAAGGGAAATATAATCTTTTCAAAACTTTTAATCGAAGGAAGAACGGTAAAAGACGGCAAAGTTAGTATTTATGCCGAACTTATGCGTGGTGCAGATAAAACAGAAAGTCCAGCAATTTTACTTGTGGAAGATTTTGATATATGTAAAGATTCAAAATTAGCAAAGGACTTGGTGGCAAAAGGATATGCTGTTTTAACCGTTGACCTTGCTGGTTATAAAGAAGGGAAAGAAGATTTTACAGGCTATCCACAAAGCATAAGTTATGCAAATTATGAAAATAGCAAACAAGACCTTTATTCTATTAAAATCGATGCAAAATCAACTTGTTGGTATGAATGGTGTGCAGTTCTTAAATATGCAGTTAAATATCTTATGAGCTTGCCGTTTATATCAAAAGTGGGTGCTTTTGGCGTGTCAACCGTTGCAACGGCACTTTGGCAAGTTGCAGGTTCAGATCAAAATTTAGATGCCATTGTGCTAGCCCTTAATTCGGGTTGGATAGGATATAAAGGCATGTATAAATTCGGTAGCAAGTCAGAGCCACAATTCACAGATAAATTATATCAATTTATCGCAGGCATAGATTCTCAATCTTATGCTATGCATATAAAAACACCAACACTATTATTGAGTGCATCTAATGATAATAATTTTGACGTGGACAGGGCACAAGACACAATGAGTAAAATTCCACAAGAAACTTATAGTATGGTGCATATATCTAAAAACAACACTGACAGAATTAATTTTGATGCCTATAACAATGCACTTTTGTTTTTTGAAAAGTATTTAGCCGATGGCAATCTTGATATGCCAAACAGTTCGGAAATCAAGTGTGATTTAAGTGATGGAAAGATTGTTGTTGAAATTCAAACTGACGTAAATTTTGCCAAGGAAATAAGAGAGGTTGAAGTTTTTGTAGCAGAAGAAAAGATAAATCCAGCCCTTCGTTGTTGGCAAAAGTTAGATGTAAAAAAAGGGCAAGACGGCAAATTTACGTGCAAGTATCAACCATATAATTTGGCTGAAATAGTTTTTACTTATGCAACCATAGAATATAAAAACGGATTAAAACTAAGCACAAATATTATAGCAAAGCGTTTTAACCCTGAACAGGTTGATAATACTTATAAAAGCAATATTCTATATTCTTCAAGAATAAAAAACGCACAAAGTATATTCACGCCTGCAAAACCATCAAACATGGCAACTAAAAATATAGATATAGTAAACAATGGCATTGTAAGGGAAAAGAAAGGGCCAATGGGCATTAATGGCGTCACTTGCAGTGGGGGGCTTTTAACTTTTGCAATATCAAGCAAGAAATATCAGCCTAGAGATGGTTCTATGCTTATGCTAGACGTTTATTTGAAAGAAAAAGCAGAACTTACCGTAAAACTTATTAGCGATTATTTTGGAAGCAAAACTGAGTATTTTGCCAAGATAAGTCTTTTGGGTGGCGATGTTTGGCATAACACCATGATAGAGATGAACAAGTTCAAGACGGCAGAAGGCAGGGCTATTAAGGATTATGAAAAAATAGACGCGTTAGAGATAATCGTTGAAGAAAGAGAATATTTAATCAATAACGTGCTTTGGATATAATCTTTTTGTAGGAGAGATATGACGTATAGTTTAGGGGACAAGATAATTTCAAAAAAGAACCATGCTTGTGGTGGCAACGAGTGGCAGATAGTGCGCTTGGGGGCAGACGTTAAAATAAAATGCACAAAGTGTGGGAGAGCGATTTTTTTATCGCCAGATGAACTACAAAAAATTATAAAAGTTTATCAAAAAAAAGATTAATTATTGTTTTTAAATAGCAATAAAATAAAACTGTTATTCACTATAATTAGGGGAATTTATGTATAAAGCGTACGATAGTTTAATGGAAAAGGCTTATAAAAAGGCAAAGGCTGATAGAACCTTTACCCTTTTTTTGGTCATTGTTTTATTACTAACGACAACAATTTTTATATTCTCAAAGTTTATTTATATCAGTGTGCGTGTAGATGGTGGCTCAATGAATCCAACCTTAAATTCGGGTGACGTGCTTTTTGCAAACAAGAACTTAACCCCTAAGGAAGGGGACATAATAGTAATTGATGGAGAAAAAGAAAGCGAAGATGGCAAAGGCTATGAATTGCTTATAAAACGAGCTATTGCAATCGGGCAAAAGGGAAAAACCACTATTGTTCGAATCATACACGATAAAATTTGGGTGGGAGATAGTGATCAAACGCTTGTGCCAATAGATGAAGATTACTATTTAACTGAAGGCACAAAAACGCCAATAGGCTCGTCTAATAAAGACCGTTGGGAGCTAGCAGAAGGCGAAATATTCTTTTTAGGTGATAATCGCATTAATAGTAAGGATAGTCGAAGTGAAGAATATGGAACTTGCGATATAAAGCAGGTTGTGGGGGTAGTTCCAGAATGGGCTGTTAAAATTCGCCCGATAAGTGGTTTTTTGTATAAGGTTGGGCAGTTTTTTTCAAACTTGATTTAGGTGAAGGCAATGATTTTGTTTAAGCACAATTTAATTTTTGGAATAATTAAAACGATATTTGAGATATGCTTTAAGGTGGTATATAAAGTTTTATCGTTATTTTGTATGCAAGGCGTATTTTTGCTTGCTATTTTAGGGTTAATATTATACATAACGGGTGTTTTTACAAATAACCCACTTATTCTAATAATTTATTGCGTGGTGCTTGGTTTTACGGCAATTATATCAGTCTGCGTTTTAATAAGAAAAATTTTCCGTTTAGATAAAATGGGAAAAAAATAATAAATAAAACAATAAATAAGGTGGAAAGAAAATGGAAAATAGCATTTCGGTTGTTGCAATTATAGTAAGCGACACTAATGCAGTGCAAAGAATAAACGCATTGCTTCACGATTTTGGCGAATACATAATCGGCAGAATGGGCGTGCCTTATAGGCAAAAAAACTTAAATGTTATAAGCGTTGTAATGGATGCGCCACAGCCAATAATCAATTCTTTGTCTGGAAAGCTCGGTATGATTAACGGCGTGACGAGCAAAGTGCTTACAGCAAAATAGATATATAAATAAGGAGAAAAGAAAATGAGTTTAGCAGATAAAATTTTTATTGAAACGTGCAGAAACATAATTGATAACGGCGCATGGGATACAGACCTTCCTGTCAGGCCTAAATGGGAAGACGGAACACCAGCACACACGGTTAAAAAGTTTTGCATAGTAAATAGATATGATTTAACAAAAGAATTTCCTATAATATCACTTCGTAGAACTGCCTTTAAGTCAGCCATTGATGAAATTTTATGGATTTGGCAAAAAAAATCTAACAACATAAAAGACCTAAATAGTCACATTTGGGATAGCTGGGCAGATGAAACGGGTTCAATCGGCAAAGCTTATGGCTATCAATTAGGTGTTAAGCATAAGTATAAAGAAGGTGAATTTGACCAAGTTGATAGAGTTCTTTTTGACCTTAAAAACAACCCAAGCTCAAGAAGGATTATGACCAATATTTACACTTTCCAAGACCTAAACGAAATGCATCTTTATCCTTGTGCATATTCAATGACCTTTAACGTGACGGGGGATACCTTAAACGGCATCTTAAACCAACGCTCTAACGACGTTTTAACTGCAAACAATTGGAACGTTGTTCAATATGCCGTGCTACTTCATATGTTTGCACAAGTGTCTAATCTAAAGGTTGGCGAACTCGTTCACGTGATTGCAGACGCACACATTTATGATAGGCACGTTCCAATAGTCGAAAAAATACTTAAAAACCCACAGTTTGATGCACCAAAGCTATGGATAAATCCAGAAGTTAAAAATTTCTATGATTTCACTGTAGACGACTTTAAGCTTGAAGGTTATGAATATACAAAATTAGAAGATAAAATAGAGGTTGCTATCTAATGAAGGCAATAGTTGCAGTAGATAAAAATTGGGGAATAGGCAAAAATAATGACCTTTTGTTTTCTATCCCACTAGACATGGCGTTTTTTAGAGAACAAACAAAAGGCAAAGTTGTTGTTATGGGCAGTAAAACGCTAAAGTCTTTTCCTAATTCTAAACCACTTAAAAACAGAACGAATATAGTATTCCACCGTGGAAACGAAGTTTATGAAGGTTGCATAGTTGTTAAGGACTTAACCGAGCTAAGCGAGGTTCTTAAAAATTATAATCCCGACGACGTCTTCGTTATAGGTGGTGGAAGCATTTATAAACTTCTTTTGGAGTATTGCACGGAAATTCTCGTCACAAAAGTTGATGCAGATGGCAAGCCGGAAGTGTTTTTTGAAAATCTTGATAATAATAAAGATTGGGATTGCATTATAGAAAGCGAACAATTAGAATCAAACGGATATAAGTTTAAGTTTACAACGTATAAAAATAACAATATAAAAACTTTTAAATAGTTAAAGTAAAAAACACTCAAAGTGTAAAAGGAAGTAATATATTATGTCAGCAAAACTATTAAAAAGAGAAATGGACTTAACTACAGGCTCTGTATTTAAAAAACTTATTGTTTTTGCACTGCCAATTATTTTAGCATACATGCTAGACAAGGCTTTCAATATGACCGATACCATAATGCTCGGCATATTGGTAAACGACAAAGCTGTTGGCGCAGTTGGTGCAACGGGCACCATAGACACCTTGCTTTTAAACTTGTTTATGGGCATTTCAAGCGGTGTCAGCGTTGTCGTTTCAAGATGCGTTGGTGCAAAAAATGCTGAAAGAGCAAGAAGAACGGTTGGCACTTCGCTTGTCGCTTGCTTTTTTGGTGGTATTGTGTTTGGTGCGATTGGCTTTTTTTGTGCAGAAACCTTTTTAACGTGGATGCAATGTGATGTAGAACTTATCCCACAAGCCGCATTATATATGAAAATATATTGCTTGGGTATGCCGGTGATTTTGCTTAATAACTGTATAGCAGGCATTCTTAGGGCTGTTGGCGATTCTGTTAGACCTATGATTTATCTAACTGTAGGTGGCTTTGCAAACGTAATTCTTAACTACGTTTTTATAAAAGCGTTTGGAATGACTGTTGACGGCGTTGCACTTGCAACAGTTTTATCAAGATTAGTTTCACTTGTACTTTCGTTTATAGCAATTAAAAAGAGTACTGGTTATTCAAGATTTGAGTTCAAATATCTAAAGATATATAAGAGCGAACTTTTAGAAGCGCTAAGCGTTGGTATCCCAACAGGTATTCAAGGTTCATTGTTCTCTATTTCGAACATAATGATTTCATCAACAGTAAATAGTTTTGGCTTAGAAGCAACAACAGGTGTATCAATAGCCGGTCAACTTGATGGTTGGATGTATCTAGCAGGAAATGCAATAGCCGTTGCAAGTATGTCGTTTGTCAGCCAAAACTTTGGTGCAAGAAATCACAAAAGGGTAAGAGAAGCAATAATCAAAGGGTGTATTCTTGTTGCCATCGTTCAAATTGCCGTGGGACTTTTGGGATATGCTATATCGGAGCCGTTCTTTAGAATGATGACAAGTGACCCATTGGTAATACAATTTGCAGGAATACGTCTTAAATGGTATGCGTTTACGTATTTTCTTTGTGGTATAATGGAAGTTTTGTCCCTTTCAATGCGTGCGATAGGAAAATCTTTTTCTTCAATGGTAATCAGTTTGATTTGTGTGTGCGCATTTAGAATTTTCTGGCTATACACTTTCTACTTATTAAACCCAACTTTTGGCATGATTTACGTGTCATATCCTGTAAGCTGGATATTATGTATTGTTATCGATGCGCCAATAGTTATAAGTGTTATTAGGAAGGCAATAAAAAAAGAAAATCAAAAACAAAACATTGATAATTCTATTCAAAACGAAAGTGCAGATGCAATATAATACCTTGTTAAAAGATAGTTAAAAAACCATTAAAATCCACTCTTATTTTAAGAGTGGATTTTTTATAAAAAATTGCCAATAAATAAAGTAAGCACATTTATAAAATAAAAGAAAATGACCCTTGACAAAGGTTAAAATTTGTAGTATAATTTTTTAGGTGGTGTTTGGGTAAAAACGCCAATAAATCATATCATTAAAAACAATAAAAACGGGCAAAAGGTTTATATGAGTATTTTGACAAATGACAAAAAGAATAAAGAAGTTTCACTAGTTGAAGGATATACTGAAGTTGCAAGTTCAAAAGACTTGACGTCGGCAGTTGTTTTACCTTTTGAAGTGGAAAAAGGAGAAGAGTATTTTATACAGCAAATAGGTGAAGTTCCAAAAAAGCCTTTCTTTTCATTTTTCAAACGTCTTTTTGATATTTTGTTTTCGCTAATTTGTTTAAGCATATTGGTTTTGCCCTTTATAATCGTTGCCATAATAATAAAATGCTCGTCAAAGGGCAGTGTTTTTTATACGCAAGAAAGATTGGGGCTTAACGGCAAAAAATTTAAGATTATAAAATTTAGAACCATGCATGCCGATGCCGAAAAAGATGGTGCACGTTGGTCAAGTGGTGATAATGATAAAAGAATATATAAATTTGGCAGAGTACTTAGAAAAACTCGATTTGATGAACTTCCACAACTATTTTGTTGTTTGATAGGCACAATGTCACTCATTGGTCCAAGACCAGAAAGAGAGTGTTTTTATAACGAGTTTGAAAAGTATATTCACGGCTTTAATCAAAGGTTAAAAGTAAAACCAGGCATCACGGGTTTAGCACAAGTTAGTGGTGGATACGACTTAAAGCCACAAGAAAAGGTGTTGCTCGATATTGAATATATCAAAAAAAGGTCAATTTGGCTTGATATAAAAATCATGTTCAAAACAGTAGCTGTTATATTTAATCATAAGGGAGCAAAATAGAACAAATGAAATATTTGTTTATAATGACAGAGTCGGCAAACGTAATAAATTTTCGCAAAAAACTGATAGAATTTTTGCAAGCAAAAGGTCACTCTGTTTGCGTAATTGCGCATGACAATTTAAGAGAAAAAGACGTTAGGGATTTAGGTGTCGATTTTTATTGTGTACAACAAAACAATAGAGGTCTAAATCCTTTTGCTATATTAAAATATACCAAAGCATTGACAAAGATTATAAAGAAAGAAAAACCAGACGTAGTGTTTACCTTTCAATTAAAGCCTAACACTTTTGGCGTTAAAGCAGCAAAAAAAGCAGGGGTAAAAAGCGTTTATTCTATGGTTGAGGGTGTGGGTGACGTTTACATCAAAACAGGAATAAAGTGGAAGATTATTCGTGCTGTAGTGAATAGACTTTATAAATCTGCATTTAAAACTTCTAAGGCAGTGTTTTTCTTAAATCACGATGATAAAAACGAGTTTGTTAACAGAAAACTAGTTGCGTTAGAAAAGTGCCACGTTATTCGTGGTGTTGGAATAGATTTATCACACTTTGAATTTAAGCCTATAACAAATACAAAGACAATGATTATGATTGCCCGCATGCTTAAAACCAAAGGGCTTTATGAATATCTAGAGTGTGCACGAATGGTAAAGCAAAAATATCCAGAAGTTGTTTTTAATTATTTAGGTGCAGAAGGTAGCGAGAAACTCAGCGATATTAAAGAATATATAGATGATGGCTCTATAAATTATTTAGGGTCAGTAAAAGACGTTAGACCATATATTGAAGATTCTTTTATAAATATTTTGCCATCTTATAGAGAAGGTTTGGGCTTAGTAAATGCAGAAGCAGGGGCAATGGGCAGAATGAGTATAACTTGCAACGTTATAGGAACTAAAGATACGGTTGTTGACGGATATAACGGATTTTTAATTGCTAAAGGTGACAGCAATGCAATTGCTGAAAAAGTAATTTGGTGTTTGGAAAATACGGAAGAAGTTATAAAAATGGGTCAAAAAGCAAGGCAGTTTGCAGAGGAGCATTTTGATTGTAATAAAATTAACGAGCAAGTTTATAACGTGGTGAACAACTTATGAAAAAAAGAATTATAAACTTTATTAAATACAACAGATTTTTTCTTGCTTTGTATAAATTTTTTGGCAATTTGTTTATCAAAGTCTTTTCGTTATTTATAAGGGTTGACGATAAAAAAATTTTGTTCGTTAGTTTTGGTGGCAGAAAGTTTGACGACAGTCCTAAAGCACTTTACGAAAAAATTAAAAATGATAAGTTCTTTGAGGACTATAAACTTGTTTGGGCGTTTATAAACCCAAAAGAATTTAATGAGTTAGATTGCAAAAAGGTAAAGATTGACACTCTCTCATTTTATAAAACAGCCCTTTCATCAAAAATTTGGATAACCAATTCAAGCATTCAACGTGGGTTAAAGTTAAAAAGAAAAAATACCATAAAAATTAACACTTGGCATGGAACTCCACTCAAAAAATTGGGTAAGGATATGCAAAAAAACAAGGTTAAGGTAAAAATAGCAAAATCAAAAGGTCAAATTATTTATTGTGCTCAAAGTGAGTATGATAGAGAGATTTTTACAAGATTATTTAGCACGGACAAGCAAAATATTTTACTTAGCGATTTGCCAAGAAATGACGGATTATTAAAGTTTTCAGAAGATAAGAAAGATAAAATCAAACAAGAACTTGGCATTGCAAAAGACAAAAAAGTTATACTTTATGCACCAACCTTTAGAGAGTTTAACAGGGACAACTTAAACAATTGCTACATTAAGCCACCTATTAAACTTAACAAGTGGCAAGAAAAATTATCTAACGAATACGTGCTTTTGTTTAGGGCACATTATGAAGTTATAAAGGCAATAGGCATAACTCAAAACGAGTTTGTTATAGACGTTTCGGCATATCCATCGCTTGATAATCTTATGGCAATATCAGACCTTTTAATTTCAGACTATTCAAGTATATACTTTGACTATTCAATATTAGAAAAGCCAATGCTAAACTTTTCTTACGACTATGAGCAATACGTAAAAGAGCGTGGATTATATCTTGACGTTGAAAAAGATTTATTATTTAAAATCAATTATGATGAAGATAGTTTGCTAAATCAAATTTTAACTTTAGATATAGCTCATGAAAAGGCTCTTAGTATAGAGAGAAAGAAAAGGTTTGCGCCTTATGCAGGAAACGCATCTAATATCGTTATAGATAAACTCAAGCAAGAAATTTCTCTTAGCAAAAGATAAATTTATTATAATAGGTAAAATATGAATTTTAATCCGTTAGTTTCAATAATAATTCCCGTGTATAACGGAAGCAATTATTTAAGCGAGGCGATAGATTCTGCACTTAAACAAACTTATAAAAATATCGAAATTTTAGTTATTAACGATGGTTCTAACGATAATGGTTTAACCGAGCAGATAGCACTTTCCTATGGGCAAAAAATCAGATATTTTTATAAAGAAAACGGGGGCGTTTCATCGGCGCTTAATTTTGGCATTGAAAAAATGCAAGGCGAATATTTTTCTTGGCTTTCGCACGATGATTTATATTTTGAAAATAAGATAGAAAAGCAAGTGGAACTTTTGGCTAAAAACCAAAACCATTTGCCAAACGCTGTTGTTTATAACCAAAGCATTTTAGTTAACGCAAAAGGGCAAAAATTAAAATCAAGAAAGTGGAAATACAAGTCAAAAGTTTATAATGGCAAAGAGTTTTATAGGCTTAATCTAAAAAAGGCATATGCTCTTTGTGGACTTTCGTTTTTAGTTCCTAAAAAGGCGTTTTTAGAGTGTGGAAATTTTAATCAAAAATTCAAGTATATTCAAGACATCATGGTTTGGAATAGCATACTGTTAAAAGATTATGCTGTAATAGTGGACAAAGAAATTTTAGTTAAGAATAGAGTGCACGGTGCACAAGTTTCTGTCACTAAAAAAGACTTGTGGCTTACTGAAACTATTGAATATTCAACCATGCTTTTAAGCTTGTTTTTTAATAATTACGAGCAGTATAAAAAAGAACTATCGGCATATTATTATTGGGTTTGTTTTAAGAATATTAAACAAATTAAAACTAAAATTAAAAGTTTTTTAAAACAAAACAAGCAATATAGTTTTGGCACTTTTATTAAGGAAAAGAGTGCTATAGCTAAAGGAAAAATGTTTGCTTTTATAAGATTTTTATACGTTAAGCTTTATAAAAGAAGATAATAAAAGAAAAATTTATAAAAATAGATAGGAAAAACATGAAAATTGTGCAAATAAACGCCACTTGTGGTGTGGGTAGTACGGGTAAAATTTGCCTTGAAATAAGCAAACTTTTAACCCAAAATGGTATAGAAAATTACGTGCTGTATTCAGAAGCTAACAGCAACTATCCTAATGCCATAAAATACGCAAGTCAAAAGCAAATAAAGTTTTCAGCACTATTTTCACGCATGTTTGGCAATTATGGTTTTACTTCTAAATGTGCAACAAAAAAACTAATCAAGCACTTAGAAAAGATTAAGCCTGACATTGTGCACGTGCACAATATTCACGGACACGGCTGTAATTTCCAAATGCTTTTTGATTATTTAAGAAGAAAAAAAATTAAAGTTTATTATACCTTTCACGATTGTTGGGCACTAACGGGTTATTGCACTCACTTTACAATGGATAATTGTCAGGAGTGGTTAACCGGTTGTGCATGTTGCAATGGTTCAAAAAGATATAGCTATATTTTCAATAGAAGTAAAAAACTATGCGAAAAAAAGAAAACGGCTCTTGAAAACTTGGACTTAACCATTATAACACCATCTGAGTGGATGGCTGGAGTGGTAAAGCAGTCATTCTTAAAAGATTATCAAATAAAAGTTATCAACAACGGCATTGATTTAAACGTGTTTAAGCCAACGCCAAGTAATTTCAGAAAAAAATATGGCATAGAAGATAAGTTTGTGTTGTTAAGCGTGGCGTTTGGATTTGGCAAAAGCAAAGGGCTTGACGTAATGATAGAGCTTGCAAAAAGGCTTGATGAAAGATATCAGATAGTGCTTGTTGGCACAGATAAACAAGTTGATAAAATTTTGCCAAGCAATATAATTTCAATAGAAAAAACGCAAAACCAACAAGAATTGGCTGAAATTTATTCTTCAGCAGATTTACTTGTTAATCCTACAAGGGAAGACACTTTCCCAACGGTTAATATTGAAAGTTTGGCATGTGGCACACCGGTTATAACTTTTGCAACAGGTGGTAGCCCTGAAATTTTAGATAACACTTGTGGCAGAGTGGTTGCAGTGGAAGATATAGACGGCTTAGAAAAAGGCATAAAAGAAATTTGTGAAAACAATTTGTTAAGACAAGAAGACTGCATAAATAGAGCAAAACTATTTGATAAAGACCAAAAATTTAAGGAATATATAGAGGAATATTTAGGTAGATAGTATGAAAAGAGTTATCACGTACGGTACGTTTGACCTTTTGCATTATGGGCACATTAATTTGCTTAAAAGGGCAAAAGAAAAAGGCGATTATTTAATAGTTGCGCTTTCAACAGACAAGTTTAATTGGGAAGAAAAGCAAAAGAAATGCTATTTTTCTTACGAAATAAGAAAGCAAATGCTAGAGGCTATTAAATACGTTGATGAAGTTATCCCAGAAGAAAATTGGGAGCAAAAGAAAACGGATATGCACAAATATGAAATAGACACTTTCGTTATGGGCGATGATTGGGTAGGAAAATTCGATTATTTAAAAGAAGAAGGCGTTGAAGTTGTATATTTACCACGCACACCAGAAATTTCTTCAACCCAAATTAAAAGCGACCTAAAGCAAAAGAATAAATAGCCACTTATAAAAAAGAAATATCACACGAACTATGGTGTTATTATAATTTAAATATAAAATAAAAATATTTATGTTATGTCGATATTTTCTTGACAAAAAATGGTTTAAATGTTATTCTATGTGTGTTGATTAAATAAATCTTTAATTCGGTACGAGAGACCGACAAGGTTTTATAGCAAAAGTGGGGCTATGCCCTTAGTCTATGATTATCTAAAGCCTTGCATTTGCATGGCTTTTTATTTATATTTTAGGAGAACGAGATGGATTACATACTAAAAAATGGCACAGTTTATGTTGATGGCAAGTTTGAAAAAAAAGACCTTGCAATTGTTGCAGGCAAAGTTTCTTTTTCTACCCCTACGTCATCATGCCATTTTTCAGTTATAGATTGTTCTAATAAGTTTATTTTCCCCGGTTTTATCGATGCACACGTGCATTTAAGAGAGCCGGGTTTTTCATATAAAGAAACAATTAAGTCGGGCACAATGGCAGGTGCAAGTGCAGGCTATAGCGCACTTTTTAGCATGCCAAATCTTAAACCTGTTCCTGATAGCGAAGAAAACTTAAAAGTTCAAACGGATATCATAGAAAAGGATGCTGTAATTTCAGTTTATCCTTATGCATCTATAACCATAGGTCAAAAGGGCGAAATGCTCAGCGATATAGATGCCCTTTCAAAATACGTTTTGGCATTTTCTGATGATGGCGTTGGCGTTCAAAGTGAAGACATGATGAAAAAGGCAATGCTTTTAGCCAAGAAAAACGATAAGTTTATCGTTGCCCATTGTGAAGACAATTCACTTCTAAATGGTGGGTATATCCACGATGGCGAGTATGCTAAGGTGCACGGACATAAAGGCATTTGTTCAGCAAGCGAGTATAAGCAAGTTGAAAGAGATTTAAGTTTGGCAAAAGAAACGGGCGTTAAATATCACGTCTGTCACGTTTCTGCAAAAGAAAGTGTGAAAGCAATTAGAGATGCTAAAAGAAATGGCACCAATGTCACTTGCGAAACAGGTCCACATTATTTATTATTTGATGACAGCATGCTAAAAGAAGACGGCGCATACAAAATGAATCCACCAATAAGGGCAAAAGAAGATAGGCTTGCGCTTATTGAAGGAATAAAAGACGGCACGGTTGATATGATAGCAACAGACCACGCTCCACACTCAGCTGAAGAAAAGAGCAGGGGCTTAAAAAGCGTAAACGGAATAG
Source organism: Christensenellaceae bacterium (assembly GCA_045612585.1). Lineage (GTDB taxonomy): Bacteria > Bacillota > Clostridia > Christensenellales > Borkfalkiaceae > UBA1259. Next base: position 51,780 of record JAZKZI010000052.1, read on the forward strand.
TTGGGCTTGAAACAGCGTTTGCCGTGCTGTATACAAAACTAGTAAAAACGGGTGAGATTACACTTGAAAAACTGATTAAACTTATGAGTGAAAATCCATCTAATAGATTTAATCTTGGCATTAAGATAGAAGATAAAAATCTTGCAAACTTAACTATATTCGACCTTGACAGCGAGTATGAGATAAATAGTGATAACTTTAAGTCAATGGGTAAATGCACACCGTTTAACGGCTTAAAAGTATTTGGCAAATGCCTAATTAATTTTAACAACGGAAAAGTTGTTTATAGCGACAAAGAGTATTATAACGTAAATTAAGAAAAACATATAGATATACAAATTTAAGGAGAAAATTTATGCCTAAAAGAACAGATATTAAAAAGGTTTTAGTAATTGGTAGTGGTCCTATCGTAATCGGACAAGCAGCAGAGTTTGACTATGCGGGAACTCAAGCATGTTTGGCTTTAAAAGAAGAAGGATATGAAGTTATACTTTGCAACTCTAACCCAGCAACCATAATGACCGACACAACGATTGCAGATAAGGTTTATATGGAGCCACTAACGTTAGAATACGTGGCAAAAATCTTAAGATATGAACGCCCAGATGCAATTATTCCAGGCTTAGGTGGTCAAACAGGCTTGAACTTAGCAATGCAACTTGCTAAAAAAGGCGTGCTTGACGAATGTGGCGTTAAACTTTTAGGTACAAATGCTAGGTCTATCGAAAGAGCAGAAGATAGAGAATTATTTAAGGAAATGTGCCAAACAATCGGCGAGCCGGTTATAGAATCAGAAATTACATATAGCATAGAACAAGCAAAAGAATCAGCAAATAGAATAGGCTATCCTGTTGTACTTCGCCCAGCGTTTACTTTGGGTGGAACAGGTGGTGGCTTTGCTGACAATGAAGAAGAATTAGAAGTGATTATGAAAAACGCACTCAAACTTTCTCCTGTTCACCAAGTTCTCGTTGAAAAGAGCGTTAAGGGTTATAAGGAAATTGAGTTTGAAGTTATGCGTGATGCTAGCGATAAGGCAATCACCATCTGTGGCATGGAAAACGTTGACCCTGTTGGTGTACACACAGGCGACTCAATAGTTGTTGCTCCAATTCTTTCACTCAGCGATAAAGACTTAAAGATGCTTAACGATGCTGCAATAAAAATTATTCGTGAACTTCAAATAGAAGGTGGTTGCAACGTTCAATTTGCACTTCACCCAACAACAAGCAAGTATTATTTGATAGAAGTTAACCCAAGAGTATCACGCTCATCTGCACTCGCATCAAAAGCAAGTGGCTATCCAATTGCTAAAGTGACGGCAAAAGTTGCAGTCGGCATGAAGTTAGAAGAAATTGAAGTTTCTGGCACAACGGCAGATAAAGAACCAAAACTTGACTATATCGTTTCAAAATTCCCAAGATTCCCATTTGACAAATTCACAACGGCATCAAATCTACTTGGCACACAAATGAAAGCAACGGGCGAAGTTATGGGGATAGGTTCTAACCTTGCTGAAAGTATGCTCAAGTCAATCCGTTCACTTGAAATTGGTGTAAACCACTTCTATATCGCAAAGTTTGACGATATGCCAACTGAAGAAATTCTTAATTATATCAAAGAATTTAGGGCAGACAACATTTTTGCTGTTGCCGAACTATTATGGCGTGGCGAAAGCGTGGATAAAATTCACGAAATCACAAAGATAACAAAACTTTTCCTTAACACAATACTTGATATCGTTAATATGGAAAAGAAACTTAAGGCAAACAAGTTTGACGTGGAAATTTTAAGAGAGGCAAAGAAAATGGGCTTTTCAGACCAATACATTGCCCACCTTTATTCAAGCACCGAACTTGAAGTTAATAAATTTAGAAAAGAAAACGGAATTAAGCCTATATTTAAAATGGTTGACACACTTTATAGTGGCGCTTATATCCCTTATTTCTATTCAACTTATACGGGAGAAAATCAATCAATCTTAACAAAAAAGGAAAAAACTTTAGTTCTTGGTAGTGGCCCAATTAGAATTGGTCAAGGTGTTGAGTTTGACTATTCAACCGTTCACGCAGTTAAAACAATTAAAGACAGTGGCAAAGAAGCCATTATCATAAACAACAACCCAGAAACAGTTTCAACCGACTATACAGTAAGTGACAAGCTCTATTTTGACCCACTTACCCCAGAAGACGTTATGAATATAGTTGAGTTTGAAAACCCACAAGGCGTTATCACGTCTCTTGGTGGACAAACGGCAATCAACCTTGCAGAGTCTATCATGCAAAGGGGCGCAAAACTTATCGGCACAGACTGCGAAGCAATCAACAATGCCGAAGATAGAGATGCGTTTGAAAAAATTATGAACAAGCTCGGCATACCACAACCAAAAGGACAAGCAGTGTTCAGCGTGGAAGACGGCGTTAAGGTAGCAGAAGAAATTGGTTATCCTGTTCTCGTTCGTCCATCATACGTGCTTGGTGGTAGGGCAATGCAAATAGTAGGAAACGAAGAAGGTTTAAGACAATACCTTAAAAATGCTGTTGATATCGGTAAGGCTCACCCAATTCTAGTTGATAAATATATCGTTGGTAAAGAACTAGAAATAGATGCTGTATGTGATGGAAAAGACGTGTTTATTCCAGGCATTATGGAACTTATTGAAAGAACAGGTATCCACTCTGGCGATAGTATAAGCGTATACCCAACCTTCTCAGTAAGCCAAAAAGCAAAAGATAAAATCTTAGAATACGGTAAGAAATTAGGTCTTGGAATCGGCATTGTAGGTTTATATAATATTCAATTTATCGTTGACAAAAACGAAGACGTTTACGTAATCGAAGTAAACCCACGTTCATCAAGAACAGTGCCATTCCTTTCAAAGTCAACGGGCTATTCACTTGCTGATATAGGCACAAAGGTTATTTTAGGTCAAAGTTTAAAAGAACAAGGCATAACTCAGCTTTACCCAGCAGAAAAGAAACGTTGGTACGTAAAAGCTCCTGCTTTCTCATTCAATAAATTAAAAGGCTTAGATGCATACCTTTCACCAGAAATGAAATCAACAGGCGAAGCAATTGGTTATGACGATAAACTTAACAGAGCACTTTATAAAGCACTTCAAGCATCTGGCATGAGCGTTATGAACTATGGCACACTCTTCGTTTCAGTTGCAGATTGTGATAAAGAAGAAGCTCTTCCACTCGTTAGAAGATTCTATAACCTTGGCTTTAATATCGAAGCAACGGTTGGCACGGCAAACTTCTTAAAGAAAAACGGCATTAGAACGAGAATTAAGGCAAAAATCAGCGAAGGCAGTGAAGAAATTTTAGATTCTATCCGTAAGGGCTACGTGACTTACGTTATAAGCACAAGAGACGTAAATTCACTAGGTCAAGCAAGTGACGGCTATCAAATCAGACGTGCAGCCGTTGAAAATAACGTGACAATGTTCACTGCTCTCGATACGGTTAAGGTACTTTTAGACGTATTAGAAGAAACAACACTTTGTATTTCAACAATTGATGCATAAAAAAGCAAAAATTATCTAATAAAGATAATATAGCGAAATATAAGGAGTAAAATTTTGAAAAAGGTTATTTTTACAATTGAAACAAATGAAAGATTGACCGATTCGGTGTATAAAATGACACTTGCTGGTGACACAAGTGGAATTGCTCGCCCAGGTCAGTTTGTAAATATTCAATTAGACGGATTATATCTCCGTCGTCCAATCTCTGTTTGCGATTATGAGAAGGGGCTACTTACAATTATCTATAAGGTAGTTGGTAAAGGCACAGAGCAAATGAGTTGGTTAGATAAAGGCACAAAGCTTGACATTTTGGTTGGTCTTGGCAACGGCTACTTTACCGAGTTTGCTGGGGACACACCACTTTTAATCGGTGGGGGCGTTGGTGTTCCACCACTATATAACTTAGCAAAAAACTTAATTTCACAAGGCAAAAAAGTCACTGTTATTTTGGGCTTTAATACTAAAGATGAAATTTTTTATGAACAAGAATTCAAAAACCTTGGTGCAAACGTTTTAGTGTCAACGGTTGATGGAAGTTATGGAGTAAAAGGTTTTGTGACAGATGCGATAAAACAAGTGGAAGAATATTCGCACGTATACACATGTGGACCAGAGCCAATGCTTAAAGCAATTTATTCAGCAACAGAAACGGGTGGCTCATATTCGTTTGAAGAACGCATGGGCTGTGGTTTTGGTGCTTGCATGGGTTGCTCTTGCAAAACAAAATATGGCAACAAACGTATTTGTAAAGACGGACCTGTTCTTCAAAAGGAGGAAATAATATGGTAAACACAAAAACAACTCTTTGTGGCGTTGAACTAACTAACCCTGTTATTCCTGCAAGTGGAACGTTTGGGTTTGGTTATGAATTTAACGATATATACGATATAAACGTTTTGGGTGCGATTTCAATTAAAGGCACAACAAAAGAAGCAAGGTTTGGCAATCCAACCCCAAGAATAGCAGAATGTACGGCAGGTTTAATCAACTCTATTGGTCTTCAAAACCCAGGTATCGATGCCGTTATAGAAAAGGAAATTCCAAAATTAAGAAAGGTTTATCACAAACCAATTATTGCAAACATCAGTGGCTTTTCTATTGAAGAATACGTGCATTGCTGTGAAAAGATAAACAACGTTAAAGACGTTCAAATTATAGAAGTAAACATCAGCTGTCCAAACGTTCATAAAGGTGGAATGAGTTTTGGCACACAGCCACAAAATGCACAAGCTGTCGTTGAGGCTGTAAGAAAGGTGACAAATAAGCCACTCTTTATTAAACTTACACCAAACGTGACAGACATTGTTGAGATAGCCAAAGCGTGCGAGCAAGGTGGTGCAGACGGCATAAGCTTAATCAACACTTCACAAGGCATGAGAATAGATTTAAAGAAACGCAAACCTATCATTGCAAACAAAATGGGTGGTTTTTCGGGTAGGGCAATTTTCCCTATCGCACTCAAGATGGTATATCAAGTATATCAAGCAGTTAAACTTCCAATCATGGGTATTGGTGGTGTTAGCAGTGCAGAAGACGTTATAGAAATGATGATGGCAGGCGCATCAGCCGTTCAAGTTGGTGCAGAAAACTTGGTTAATCCATATGCTTGTAGGGATATAATCAACAACTTGCCATACGTTATGAATAAATACAAAATAGAAAACTTAACTGATATTATAGGGGAGGCACACAAATGATAAATAAAGACGTAATTATAGCATGCGATTTTAATAGCGCAGAACAACTTTTTACTTTCTTAGATAAGTTTGACGGCGTTGAAAAGCCATACTTAAAAGTAGGTATGGAACTTTTCTATGCAAGTGGAACAGAAATAGTAAAAGAAATTAAAAAGCGTGGCCATAAAATCTTTTTAGACCTTAAACTTCACGATATTCCAAACACTGTTAAAAAGGCAATGTCAGTTTTATCTGCTCTTGACGTTGATATGGTAAACCTACACGCAGGTGGTGGCTCTATCATGATGAAGGGTGCTTTAGAAGGTTTAACAAGACCAGACGGCACAAGACCACTCTTAATTGCTGTCACACAACTCACGTCAACAAACCAAGAACTTATGACAAATGAACTTTTAATTGATAAACCACTTGATGAAGTTGTTATGAGCTATGCACTTAACACTAAAAATAGTGGACTTGACGGCGTTGTTTGCTCTCCACTAGAAGCAGGCAAGGTAAAAGAGGTTTGTGGCAAAGAATTCTTAACAATCACACCAGGTATAAGACTAGCTGGTGACAGTGTTGGTGACCAAAAGAGAGTTACGACTCCAGCTTTAGCAAGGGAACTCGGCTCTGATTACATAGTAGTTGGCCGTTCAATAACAGGCGCAAGTGACCCTGTTAAAGCATATAGACAATGCGTAAAAGAGTTTTTGGGTTAAAAATCTAACCTTATAAACGTTATTAAAACCAAAGAGAAATAAGGAGATATATTATGGAAATAGCAAAAATCGTTGCACAAAACTTATTAAAAATAAAGGCAGTTTTCCTTCGCCCAAACGAGCCATTTACTTGGGCAAGTGGAATTAAAAGCCCAATTTATTGTGATAACAGACTTATTTTAACAGCACCAGAAGCACGTGATATCGTTGAAAACGCAATTGCAGAAACTGTTAAAAAAGAATATCCAGAAGCAGAAGCTTTATTTGGCACAAGCACAGCAGGTATTGCACACGCAGCAATTGCTGGTCACATTTTAGGCATGCCAATGGGCTACGTTAGGGGTAGCAACAAAGACCACGGCAGAAACAACAAAATTGAAGGTAAACTCGAAAAAGGCACAAAGGTTGTTGTTGTTGAAGACCTTATTTCAACAGGTGGAAGCTGTATAGACGTTGTTGAAGCTTTAAGAGAAGCCGGCGCAGAAGTTTTAGGAATTGTAAGCATTTATACTTATGGTATGAAAAAGGGCTTAGAAAGACTAAAGGAAGCAAACGTTAAAAACGTGTCACTAACAGACTTTGACACAGTTATCGAAGTTGCTGCAGAAACGGGCTATATCGAAAAAGAAGACGTTGCTAGACTTAAAGCGTTTAGAGACAATCCATCTGATGAAAGTTGGATAAAAGCATAAATACAAGGGGAAATTATGAAGAATTTATTAGCAATAACAGACTTTTCAGTTGAAGAAATTGACAGTCTTATACATATTGCACAGGATATTGAAAAAAATCCAGAAAAATATCAAGATAAAGCAAACCACAAAAAGCTTGCAACCTTATTTTTTGAACCATCAACAAGAACAAGGCTATCTTTTGAATCTGCAATGCTTTCGCTTGGTGGAAGTGTTTTAGGCTTTTCAGATGCAAACAGTTCGTCATCATCAAAGGGCGAAAGTTTATCGGACACAATTAGGGTTGTAAGTTGCTATTCAGACATCATAGCAATGCGTCATCCAAAAGAAGGTGCACCACTTGTTGCATCAAACGTTTCATCTGTTCCAATTATCAACGCTGGCGATGGTGGACACAACCACCCAACGCAAACGCTAACTGACCTATTAACAATTAAAAAAGAAAAGGGCAGGCTTGACAACTTTACGATAGGTTTTTGTGGCGACTTAAAGTTCGGCAGAACAGTTCACTCACTTATCCAAGCCTTAGCGAGATACAAGGGCATAAAAGTAGTTCTAATCTCACCAGATGAATTAAAACTTCCTGACTACGTTAAGTCTGACGTTTTGGATAAAAACAATATGGACTACGTTGAAACTGACAGCTTAGAAAAGGCAATACCAGACCTTGACATACTTTATATGACAAGAGTTCAACAAGAAAGATTTTTCAACGAAGACGACTATTTAAGGCTTAGGGACAGTTATATTCTTGACATGGAAAAACTTGAAAAGGCAAAGAAGGACTTAAGCATTCTTCACCCACTTCCAAGAGTAAACGAAATCTCAACCGACGTTGACAGCGATAGTAGAGCGTGCTACTTTAAGCAAGCATATAACGGCAGACTTATAAGAATGGCACTCATACTCAAGTTATTAAACATAGATTAGGAGTTAGATTATGATTATAGACCCTATCAAAAACGGAATAGTAATTGACCACATAAAAGTAGGCAAAGGTAAGGAGATTTACGACTTTTTACAACTTGGCGAACTAGCTTGCCCAGTTGCACTTATCAAAAACGTTCCAAGCAAAAAGACAGGCAAAAAGGACATTATTAAAATTGATGAAATTATAGACATCGACGTTAACGTTTTAGGCTATATGACGCCAGAAGCAACTGTTAGCACCATCAAAGACGGAAAAATTTGTGACAAGAGAAAAATTGAGCTTCCAACTGTGCTCAAAAACGTTATAAAATGCAAAAACCCAAGATGCATAACAAGTGTAGAACAAGGCATTGACCACGTTTTCAAACTTACAAACAAAGAAAATAAGACATATCGTTGCATTTATTGCGAAACAAAGGCAAACGACTAAAAATATAATTTTAGCCTTGCTATTTTATCCTTTTGGGGTTGACAAAAGGGTTGGTATATCTTATAATAAAAACAATATTAACAAAATAAGGAAATATTTATGAAAAAAGAAACTTTAGAGTGGGTAAAAAACGCATATAAAACCGAAGCAGAATGCATTACAGAAATGCTAAATCATCTTGACGAAAATGAGTTTTCTAAGGCCATTGAAATTTTAATTAATGCTGAACGCATCGGCACAACGGGTTGTGGCCACTCTGGTATAATAATGCAACACTTATCACACCTTCTTTGCTGTATAGATCAACCAGCCAAGTTTGTATCACCAGCAGAAGCAGTTCACGGTGGCACAGGCTACTTTAAGAAGGGCGATGCAATGATTTTCGCATCACGTGGTGGCAAAACAAAAGAACTTCTTCCAATTCTTGATATTTGTAAGAAGAAAGGCGTAAAAGTAATTTCTATCACAGAAAACTTAGATTCGCCACTCGCTCTCGGTGCAGACGTTGTTATCAAACAATACGTAAATAAAGAGTGCGATAGATATAATGCTCAAGGCACAACGTCAACAACTTCACTCTGCATGATATCACATGCAATCCAAACTGCAATTTTAGAAGAAACAAACTTTCAAATCGAGCAGTTTGCTGTCACTCACCCAGGTGGTGCTGTTGGCGAAAGATTAAACGAAAAAGCACTTTTCTAAAAGAGCGAAAAGGGTTAAAATAAAAAATATAACGGAGAAAAATTATGGTAAAAGATTATAAAATTAGCGAACCATTTTTTGAATATGGCCCAAAATGCTATATGTATGGTGAAACTTTAGTAGAAATGGCAAAAGGCTTAGATAAGCTTGCTGAAAAGTATGACGTTGACGTTGTTTTGGATATTCCAGACACAGAAATTTATAACGTTGCTAAAAACGTTAAAAGAGTTCACGTATATTCACAACATATGGATAGCATTCCTGTAGGTAGGGGCATGGGCAGAACACTTCCAGAAGCAGTTAAAGCTGCTGGTGCTGTTGGCGTTATGCTTAACCACGCAGAAAGAAAACTTACTTTAGAAGAAATTGAAAAGGCAATCAAAAGAGCAGATGAACTTGGCCTTGCAACAATGGTTTGTGCAGACTCTATTGAAGAAGTTAAAGCCATTGCAAAACTCGGACCAAACATTTTGGTTGCAGAACCATCTGAACTTATCGGCACAGGTAAACCAGCAGACAAGGAATACGTTGATGAAGTTATCAGGGTAATTAGAGAAATCAACCCAGACATCAAACCTTTCCCATCAGCAGGTATTTCAAAAGGTGAAGATTGCTACAACATTATTAAAGCAGGTGCATCAGCATCAGGTTGTTCATCAGCAATTGCAAAGGCAGAAAACCCACTTGCACTCGCAGAAGAAATGATTGCAGCAGTTCGCCGTGCTTATGACGAAACAAGAAAATAATTTTATAAATATATAAACAAATTAAGGAGAAAAATTATGGAATTCAAAGTATTTCAAAAAGAAATCGAACTTCAATCTAAGGGTTGGAGACCAACTTTCCACGACGTGACAAGTGATATTCTTGCAATCGTTAAGGAATCAGGCATTAAAAACGGTACAGTTGCAATCGCATCACACCATACAACTTGTTCAGTTATGGTTCAAGAATGCTCACACGATATCGACCTTTACGATTTAGAGTATTTACAACACGACCTTTTAAAAATCATGCAAAAAATCGTTCCTGACTATTCAGAAACAAACGAATATATGCACCCAGGTCCAATTCACTCACAATTTGGCCGTTACGTAAACGAACCAGGCGACCACACAAGTCTTAACACAGACGGTCACCTCCGTTCAGTATTCTTCGGCAGAAGCGAAACAATGACTATTAAAGACGGCGTTCTTGATGGTGGTGAATTCGCTCACGTATATTTCATTGACTGGGACCAAGTTCGTGCAAGACATCGTCAACTTAACGTGACAGTTATGGGAACAACAGAAGCTATCAACGACAGAAAGTATAACGATGGCAAAGTTGTTGACACAACAGTTCGTAAATATACAGACGAAGAAAAGGCATACGACGTTCATTACGACTTAAACTGGAAAAGATAATAGCAAATAAAAAAACTAATTATTCTCTGCCAAGTTTTTTTGGCAGAGAAATTTTTTGATAACACTTTAAGGGCAAGAAATTATGATTTTTAGCAAAACGTTAGAGCAAGTTAGTATCTTGTTGATTTTTATATTCACGGGCTATCTTTTGCGCAAAAGGGAAATAATTACTGAAAGTGGCAAAAAGGTTCTTGCAGGGCTTTTAGTAAATTTATTCACCCCTTGTTATGCAATTGCAAGTTTGTCTACGCAACTTTCTATTGAAAGAATAACCGAATACCTTACATATTTACTTGCTGGCTCGGTGCTTGCAGTGGTAATAGTTTTTGTTGCTATTCCTTTTGCAAAAGCCCTTGGCAAGGATAAACTTGAAAGAAATATGCTTAAATATGCTTTGGCATTTGCAAACATAGGTTATTTTGGTTATCCTGTTGTAGGTGCAGTATTTGGCGAAGCTGTAAAAGCAAGTATGATACTTTTCTGTATTCCACAAACCATTGTAATCAACACTTATGGTTATCAAATTTTAACTTCTAAAATATCAGATACGCCTGAAGGTGTGGAAAATGCACTAAAAAACAACAAAAAGAAGTTTGACTGGAAGGCAAACTTCAGATTCTTAAAAGCCGTTCCGTTTATAGGAACAATGCTTGGTGTGGTGTTAGGTCTTCTTCCTATCACTATGCCAGCATACGTGGTTAACCTTGTAGAAATGGCAGCAAGATGCCAAAGTGCAACGGCAATGCTACTTACAGGCTCTGTATTGGCAAGCGTGCCTTTCTTAAAGTTATTCACGTCTTGGAAACCTTACGTTGTTAGTGCAATAAGACTTTTAGTTATTCCTATATTGCTTGGTGCAATTACCTATCTAATCGGTATTCGTGGCGAACTATTCATAATTATAATGGCATCAATATCTATTCCTGTTGGTATGAACGTTGTTGTATATCCAGAATCTGCAGGGCTAGATGGCACAAACGGTGCAAAGATGTGCTTTATATCTTACGTGGTTGTTTTGGCAACGCTTCCGGCAGTGTTTGAAATAATTAAAATGTTAGCATAAAAAACAAATAAATTTTACAAAAACGCATATCTAAATAGGTATGCGTTTTTTGCACAAAATGAAAAAGTTTTTAAAAAAGTGTCATATAATCTTGACAAAATTTTAGTATAAATAAAACTGGATATAAAAATACTTGCAAAAAATTAGGTAATTATTTATAATAAAATTTAGTATGAAAAAATTAAAAACGGCATTATTATTATTTTGGACAATGTTTAAGATAGGTCTATTTACCTTTGGTGGTGGCTACGCAATGATAGCCATATTAGAGCGTGAACTTGTCGAGCGCAAAAAATGGCTTGAGCACGATGAGTTTATCGATTTAATTGCCATTGCAGAAAGCACTCCGGGGCCTATCGCAATCAATAGCTCAACGTATATAGGTTATAAAAGGTGTGGGGTTATAGGCTCGGCATTTGCAACGATAGGTGTTGTAATGCCATCTTTTATCATAATCTTTTTAATCTCAATTTTTTACGATGCTTTTATAAAAATTCAAGCAGTTAATTATGCGTTTAAGGGCATACAAGCTTGCGTTTGCTTTTTAATACTATCTGCCGGTATAAAAATGCTTAAAAAAATTAAAAGAACGGTGCTTAACGTTACATTGCTCAGCTTAACGATATTAGGCATTGTTGGGTTTGCGTTGTTTTTTCCACAACTTAGTTTTTCTTCAATTTATTATATCTTGGCAGGTGGGGTAGTCGGTGTAATCACATATCTACTCACTTCTTTTAGAAAAAAAGAAAAAACTGATAAGAAGGGGGGAGAGTAATGGTTATTTATTTACAGTTATTTTTAACCTTTCTAAAAATCGGAGCAGTATCTTTTGGTGGTGGATATGCAATGATACCACTTATCCAAGATGAAGTTATATCAAACGGCTGGTTAAGTAGCGAGCAAATATTAAACTTCATAGCCGTATCCGAAAGCACCCCGGGGCCTATTGCAATAAATATGGCAACCTTTGTTGGCTCAAGTCAAGCTGGCTTTTTCGGTGCAATATGCGCAACGCTCGGTGTAGTTTTGCCATCGTTTGTTATCATTTTAATAGTGGCTTCGGTTATAAAAGGGCTATTAAAGTTTGCCGGAGTAAAAGCCTTTATAGATGGGTTAAGACCTGTTGTAGTGGGGTTAATTCTCGGCACTGCAATAACAATTTTCATGCAAGTTATTTTTGCTTTTGAGAATATACGAGTAAGCACTATAAATATAGACTATAAAGCACTTATAATATTTGGCATTATCGCTGGGGTTAGCATAATTACCAAAAAGAAAACAAAAAAAGCTATTTCGCCAATAGTTCTCATTGTAATTTCAGCAGCTTTAGGTTTGATTTTATATGGACTGTTATAAAAAATAAAACAATTCACAAAACAATTTTTTTGTGAATAAGCAGGTGTAGTTTAGTGGCAAAACAACAGCTTCCCAAGCTGTGGTTGTGAGTTCGATTCTCATCACCTGCTCCAAAGGAAAGGGGGGACACTTTTGGTGTCCCCCCTTTCCTTTGGAAAGATGTAGCAAGAACGGACTTGGTTCGGTTTTGATATCGGAAAATTGGCTATATCAAAAAAATTGGTATATTTTGCCTTACAAATTTTACTAAAATATTAAATAACCTTGACTTAATATAAAAAAAAATATATAATAAAAGAGTAAAAAATGCCAAATGCTTAAAAAGTATATAAAAGGGCAATACTTAAAAGTATAGGAGATAAAAAAATGGAAAAGAAAATTACAGAAAACACAACAATTTTTGAAGCTATTCAAATCAACCCAAATGCAGGAGACATATTGATGTCATACGGCATGCACTGTTTAGGTTGTGCACTTGCACATGGCGAAACTGTTGGTGAAGCTGCAGAAGTTCACGGTGCAGACCTTACAAAAATGCTTGAAGAATTAAATAACTTCTAATAAAAACACAAGGTCTTAATAAGGAACGATGCAAAAAATCGTTCCTTAACTTTTATAATAATTAAAAAAAGTAAAGCATAACGTAAAATTAACAAAAAAATAACTTAATTTAACAAGAAATTTCTATAAAATTCAGTTATTTTGTTGACCAAAAGATATGTAATGCTGTATAATTTTAGAATAGGACAAAATGTATGCTAACAAAAAAATAGCATAACAAACGATGTATATTGGAGGCAAAAATGAGTAAAGGCAAGTCTATTACTTTATTGACAATTATAAGTGTAATTTTGGCTGTAGTTTTAACTATGACCTTTTTACGCTTTGAAATTGGGGTTAAAGATTATAACTCAGCAGTTGGTGCAATAGAGTTAGATTATGATATGAACGGTGGTGTTTATTACAACCTATCTTTAAATCAAAGTGATGAAGACCAACAAGTAAGTGAAGAACAAACAAAACAAGTTGCTAAAGAAATTGGCGAAAGACTTGAAATTTTAGGTTATACAACTTACATGGTAAAAGCTGTAAAAAACACAGATAAAGACGTGCAAGATTTTGATATTAGAATAGAAGTTAAAAAAACAGAAAATTCTGATTCAGATATTTTTGCAGCAACGGCTTATGGCGAACTTAAATTTTATGGTGGCACAACGGTAAATCCAACAACACGCATTTTAGAAGGCGTTAAAGTTGTTGAAGATTCAGCTTATTATGGTGCAACGGGTGATGGTGGATATGCATTAACTGTTAAATTTACAGAGCAAGGCAAAGACCAACTTTTAGATTTAATAGATGGTTCTACTTATTATCTAAAAATTACTTGTGGCGTTGATTCAACGGGTGAAGAAGTAGTTTTGTTTAACTCAAATGAAAGCAATCCGTTTGATGCAACTCCTTTGCAAAACGATGCTAGAGAAATAGCATTATATTCAAACTTAGAACAATCGGCAAGACAAATGGCATTACTCTTTAAGTATGCTGGTCTTGATTATAGATATGATATTTCTAACGATGGTGCAGGCACACCAATTACTTCTGCATTTGGCGAAGACTTAGCGTTAAAGAGCATGGTTGCTATTATAACCTTTATTGTTATAACGCTTGCGCTTATGATAATTGTTTATAAAGGTCTTGGCATTATGTCAGCACTTTCAACTTTAATCTTTATTTTAGCAGAAACGTGGCTACTTATCGGCGTGCCAGGAATTATTGTCAACTTAGGCAGTATAATTGGTATAATCGGTGCAACAATAGTTTGCGTGTTTGCAATGCTTTCATTATTACAAAAGATTAAAGATAGTTTTGAAAACACACAAAAAACTGTTAAGGCATCAATCAACAAGGGTTTTAGAGAAGCACTTTTACCAACAATCAACATGCACGTTGTTGTTGGAATAGCAAGCTTGTTGCTCTTTATATTTGCAAGTGGTATGGTTAAAAGTTTTGCAATTACGTTTGGCATAGGTGTTGTAGTATCACTCATTTCAAGCTTAGTATTTACAAGAATGTTTAACGCTTTGATTTTGCCACTTGTAAACAACAAAGAAAAATTCTTTAAGATTAAAAGAACAGAAATTGTTAGCGAAGAGGTGTAATTATGAATAGTGGTGTAATGAATAAAATTAAATATTTTGTAATCTCTTGCTTAATAATACTAGTTGTAGGAATGACCTTACTTGGAATTTTTGGCTTAAACGAACCTATCGATTATAGTGATAGTTATGAAATCAACGTTAGCATTGCTGTTGACGACGATACGCTTAAAACAACAATGAAAGAAACTGCAGACGAATATTTTGAAGAAAAAGATATTTCAGTTGCTTCTTTCCAAAGCCAAGAAGATGGCATGAGCCTAATATACAAATTTACAACTGACCAAACATCAATCGTTCAAGAACTTAAAGCAGTGCTTGACGGGGTGTTGAGTTTAAACCCACAAATGGGCAACAATGAGGTAGCAGTTGTGTGCAATTACGTAGGTCAAGGAAGTCTTGTTCAGCCACTTAAGATTTTGCTTGCATATGGCATAGCAGTTGCATCAATTTTTGTTTATATGATTATCATGAATAAACTTGCAAGTGCAGTGGCAGTGGTTTGTTCATCACTTGCATCAGTTGTAATGTTTATTGCAATGATGGCAATCACTCGTATTCCAGCCGTTCCATTTGTTGAAATCTCAGCAATGCTTGCAGGTATGCTAGGTGCATTACTTTCAGTTTCAATTGTAGGCAGATACAGAGAAGAACTTAAAAATACCACAACAGCTAAATTTTCTGTAAATGCAATTGCAAATGGCGTTGCAAAAACAGAGATGAAAAAATGCCTATATATCTTGGTTGCCGTTTTAATTGCCGGCGTAGCTGTTTCAGCATTTTTCACAAGATACATGTTAATTATTGGTGGCCAAATTTTAATAGCAGGACTTGTTTCAGTTTCAAGTGCTTATTTTATGACCCCATTGATTTGGACAGCTATTAAGGGCAAGCATAAAAATGCTAAGTCAATTGAAAAATCAATTGAGGAATAAAACTAAAAATAGAAAAGGGAATTTTGATTGAATTAAAGGCGAAATCTTTTTTCGCCTTGTTCGATTTTAAAAGCAAATATGAGAATAGTTTATGGTGAAAAACTAAATAGCGAAAAAGAGCAATTGATTAAAAACATTGCTTTAAGTTGTGGTATCACTTTTGATACTGCAAGGCTTTTGTTTTACCGTAAACAAGATACGGTTGAAAAAGTAAAACGTTTTTTAAATCCAAACAAAAACGGTCTTCATAATCCTGAAAAATTAAATGGTATTAAAGGTGCGATTGATAGGATACAAAAAGCCAAACTTTTATCGCAAAATATACTTATTTTTGGCGACTATGATGCCGATGGAATTTGTGCAACAACCGTGCTTTATAATTGCCTAAAAGATTATGGCATTAATGCTCTAACCATGTATATTCCAGAGCGAGCAGAAGGTTATGGTCTTAACGTTGAAACGATTACAAGGTTAAAAGAAATTAATGGAATAGACCTTTTAATCACTGTAGACTGTGGCATAAGTGATTATGATAAGATAGAAAATATTAAAAAACTTGGCATAGACGTAATTGTCACAGACCATCACGAACCGCCAGAAATTTTGCCAGACTGCATTAAGATAAACCCAAAGCTTTCTGGGCAAGAATATCCGTTTGACGGGCTTTGTGGTGCAGGGGTAGCTTATAAACTAGGTTATGCACTCATTGGCGAAAAAGCAAACGATTATTTAGACTTTGTTGCACTTGCAACTGTGGCTGATAGTATGGAGCTTATAAATGAGAATAGAGATATTGTTGCAGAAGGTTTAAAGCTTTTTAACAACCCTAATAAAATTCGCTTATGCATGAAATATTTGCTTGGCGAAAACACAAAAACAGTCGTAGCACAAACGCTTGCATATTCAATAGCACCACGTATCAATGCTGGTGGCAGAATGGGGGATGCAAATTGTGCATTAAAACTTTTCACGTCTGAAGATTCAAACGAGATTTATGACTTAGCCGTAAAGCTAAATGAATATAACATTGAAAGACAAGCTTGGTGCGATAAAATTTATCGTGAAGCCAAAGAAAAAATTCAAAAATATTCTCTTAATAAACGCAACGTAATCTTGGTTAAAGATGAAAATTGGCAAACTGGTTTTGTCGGAATAGTTGCTGCAAGATTAGTTGAAGATTTTGCTCGTCCCGTAATAGTTTTTGCTGGTCAAGACGACTTTTTTAAAGGTTCGGCAAGAAGTGTGGAAGGAATAAACATTTACGAAGCAATAAACGAAAATAAAGACTTATTACTTTGCTTTGGTGGGCACTCTCAAGCAGCAGGCGTGTCCCTTTCAAAAGAAAACTTTTTGGCTTTTGAAAGAGCAATAAACGAATATATTAACAAAAATTATGATAGTATAGAAACCACTCACACTGTTTGCGTGGAGTGGGAGATAGAAGGAGAATTTCCTAAGCAATTTGCAAAGGAAATTGAGCTTTTAGAGCCGTTTGGAGTAGGTAATAAAAGCCCACTATTTTGCACAAAGGTAAATAAAGTAAGAGCAAACCCATTAAAAGAAAATTCTCCACACTATTCGTTTAAGACAGAGTGTTTAGAGATGCTTAATTTTAATGGAGAAAAAGACGTAAACACGCTTAATTTACCTGTTCCAAAAATGGTTGTGTTTGAAGTAAACGTATCAACATTTAAAAGCAAAGAATATATAAAGGGATACGTTAGGGGTGTATGTGCAGATTATAGTGATATGTCGGCACTAAAACTTAATGCAATAAATAATCAATTAGACAATATTTTAACCGAACAAGGTGAATTTAAAACTCTTGATAAAAACAATTTGCCACCTAAAGAAATGATGGGCACGCTTTACGTAATAAATGACGTAAAAAATCTTGAACATTACAAACAACTTTCAGCATTGAATAAGAGTTTTGCAAAGCCAGAGAGTAAAAATTCAATTAGCGAAATTGTTTATACGTTAGTTGACGTTCCACAAGGATATGAAAGGGTAATTTACCTTGATAAACCAATCTCTGTTCAAAGAAGCTTGGCAAAAACCTACGTTGTTAAAGATTTGGTTGGCTATGATTTTATAAAAACGTTAAACGTTGAAAGAAGTTATTTTTCGCAAGTATATACTCACTTGCTATCTTTAAAAAACAAACCTTTTTACGACGTTGTTGACTTTGTAAACGTAAATTCTGGTAATTTTGAAAGAGAGAACTTCTTATTTGCACTAAAAGTTTTTATTGAACTTGAAATTTTTTCAGTAAAAAACAAAGTTTTAACGTGTAATGAAAAAATTAAAAACGCATTGACAAATTCAAAACTGTATAGTAAAATTGTACTACTAAAGGGCAATTATGTTTGATATATTAAAACGCATTGAAGAAAAATATATCGGCAAAGATTTGGCGATACTCAATCGTGCATATGATTTTGCTAAAAAAGCGCACGCAAATCAAAAACGAGCTTCGGGTGAAGAATATTTTATTCACCCTTGTACTGTTGCGCAGATTTTAATTGACTTGGGGCTAGACTCGGCAACTGTTGCAGCAGCCTTTTTGCATGACGTTATAGAAGATACACCTGTTTCTGAAGGGGATATAAAAAAAGAGTTTGGCGAAGAAGTTTTAGAGCTTGTGCTTGGGGTTACTAAACTTGATAAAATTCAGTTTACATCAAAAGAAGAAGAGCAAGCTGAAAACTTCAGAAAAATATTTGTTGCAATGGCAAAGGATATAAGGGTTATCATTATAAAGCTTGCCGACAGGCTTCATAATATGCGTTCGCTTAACTTTTTGTCAACTGAAAGGCAACAAAGAATGGCAAGAGAAACGCTTGATATTTATGCGCCTCTTGCACATAGATTAGGCATTTCTCAAGTAAAATGCGAACTTGAAGATTTATGTTTAAAATACTTAGAGCCAGATTTTTATGAATATCTAACAACAAATATTGAAGAAAGAGTAAAGGCCAACACAGATTTTGTTGACCAAGTGTTAACCGAGGTTAAGCAAATTCTAAGTGACTCTAAGGTAAGTGGCGAAGTTTACGGCAGAAAAAAACACTTATATAGTATTTACAGAAAAATGAAAGAGCGTAGCAAAACGCTTGACCAAATTTACGACCTTGTTGCTATTAGAATTTTAGTAAACACGGTTGATGAATGCTATGAAGTTTTTGGAAAAATTCACCACAAATGGAAACCTATTCCGGGTAGAATTAAAGACTATATAGCAACTCCAAAGCCAAACATGTATCGTTCGCTTCACACAACGGTTGTCACAAACTTTGGCAAGATTTTTGAAATTCAAATTAGAACTTATGAAATGAACCATGCCGCAGAGTATGGTATCGCAGCGCATTGGAAGTATAAAGAAAAGAAACAAGTGGCTGACGACTTAGACACACGCCTTTCTTGGATAAGAGAAGTTATGGAGTGGCAAGGTGGCTTAAAAGACAGCAAAGAGTTTTTGAACTCACTTAAGGGCGATATTTATAGCTCAGAAGTTTTGGTGTTTACGCCAAAGGGCGACGTTATAAGCCTTCCAAAAGAGGCAACGCCACTAGACTTTGCATATAATATCCACTCGGCAGTAGGAAACAAATGTGTTGGTGCTAAAGTCAACTCAAAAATAGTGCCACTAAACACAATTTTATCTGCTGGCGACGTGGTTGAAATTATAACCTCACAAAACTCAAAAGGTCCATCTTGGGACTGGCTTAAAATAGTAAAAAGTTCAAGTGCAAGAGTTAAGATAAGGCAATTCTTCAAAAAAGAAATGAAAGAAGAAAACGGCAAAATGGGCAAGGTTATGCTCGATGCCGAAGCAAAGCGCAGGGGATATAGCATAAGTGACCTGTTATCTGAAGAAGCATTTGCACACGTTTCAAGCAAAATGGCTTTTAATAGCCAAGAAGAAATGTATTCTTCAATTGGTTATGGTGCTGTTTCTGCAAGTCAAGTAGTAGTTAAACTCATAGATTATCACAGAAAGAGTCAACCACAACAAGAAGTGACCAAATATTTTAAGAGCAACAAGTCGTCTTCAAGTGGCGTAAAAGTTAAGGGTATGGCAGGGCTACTTGTTAGGTTTGCCGGTTGTTGCAACCCTGTTCCAGGCGATGAAATCGTTGGTTTTATCTCTCGTGGGCATGGTGTCACCGTGCATAGAAAAGATTGTCCTAACCTAACACATACTGAAAACGAAAGGCTTATAGACGTTTCTTGGACAGAAGATGCTGTCGGTGCATATAACGCAAGTATTAAGGTTATTGGAAATACGCAAACAGAAGTATTGACCATAGTGGCAACAGCTGTTGCACAGTTAAAGCTTGATATCGTTTCAACTAATGGTAGAACGGATACTAAATCAAAGCAAGCAACAATAGAGTTTAGCATAAGGCTTAACAACAAAGAAGAACTAGATAGCCTTATAGCAAAACTAAAGCAAGACTCAAAGATAATAGACGTGTTCAGGACGGCAAATTGATGAAGTTATATCATTTACAGTCAGGGCCACTAAACGTCAACTCTTATTTTTTGGTTAACGATAAAAATCAAGCAGTTGTAATAGATAGTGGCGAAAACTATAAAAAAATAAAACAAGTAAGCGAGAAGTTTGGTTTTGAAGTCAAGGCAGTTTTGTTAACGCACGCTCATTTTGACCATTCGGGCAACGCAAAGAAATTGCAAGATGACGGCGCTAAGATTTATATCAGTAAAATAGATGCAAAAAAACTTCTTAATGATGATAATTTAAGCGTAGACTTTGGCAGAAAGTTTGAATATTTAACAGCAGATTACACTTTTGAAGATGGCGACGTGTTAAACGTTTGCGATATTACAATAAAGGTAATTGCAACACCAGGGCATACCGACGGCTCGGTTTGTTTTATGGTGGAAAACAGCCTTTTTACAGGCGACACACTCTTTTTTGGAAGTGTTGGTAGAACAGATTTCAAGAGTGGAAATAGAGAAGAAATGGTTAAATCAATAAAAAAATTGTTTAACCTAGAGGGCGACTATACGGTTTATCCAGGTCACGATGAATTTACCACGCTTGGTAGAGAAAGAAAGTATAATATTTTTGCAGAATATGATTGATACAAATATAGAATTTTTAAATTGCGACCTAACGGAAGTATTAAATTTATTTGAAAGTGGCAATGATATAAACGTAAAACACCGATTAAAAGAAGCCGATGGGAAATTTGTCAATACAATCACCATTAATGGAAAGGTGTTTGCATATGGCAACTTTGTGGGTGAGATTTTAGACCCAATTTGCCATAAGCGTTTGCTTAAAAGATATGCTAAATTGTCATTATATAAAGCGCTTTCAAAGTTTTTTGAAAAAGAACTTCCTTGGGGTGCACTAACAGGTATAAGGCCAACAAAACTCGCTTATCAACAAATAAAAGAAAGTGGCGAATTTGAAGAGTTTTTTATGGACACAATGAAGGTTAGTGAGCAAAAAACTAATCTTATAAAAAACGTTCTTTCAACGCAAAAAAACATTTATAAAATAGATGAAGAAAACACTGACTTTTTTGTTTTTATTCCTTTTTGCCCATCAAGGTGTAAATATTGCTCATTTATAAGTGCAGACATTAAAAGTGCAAATAAATACGTTGACGAGTATGTTGATACGTTAATTGATGAAATTGAATTTAGCAAAAAGTTTATAAAAAATCTTAGAAGTATATATATCGGTGGGGGTACACCCGTTGCGCTTTCTAACAGCCAACTAGAAAGAGTGCTTTCGGCAATAGATAGCATAAACACCGGTGTTGAATACACGGTTGAAGCTGGCAGACCTGATGCAATAACAAAAGAAAACTTAAAAATACTTAAAGACCATGGTGTGACCAGAATTTGTATAAATCCACAAACCTTTATAGATAGAACGCTTGTAAGCTTAGGAAGAAATCATACTTCAGCACAAGTTGAAGAAAAGTATTTTATGGCAAAAGACATGTTTGACGTAAATATGGACTTAATTGCAGGGTTAGAGGGCGAAACTTTTGAAGACTTTAAGTATAGTTTGGACAAGGCAATATCGCTTAGTCCAGAAAATATAACCGTGCACACACTCTGCATTAAAAAGGGCTCAAGACTTGCTGAGTCTGAGCAACGTTTAAGTGGAGAGGTTGCTAAAAACATGGTTGAATATGCTCATCAAAGCTTAGGGGAAAACGGATATTTTCCATACTACCTATATCGCCAAAAATATATGGCAGGGAATTTAGAAAACGTAGGATATACTAAGCGAGATAAGGCATGTGTATATAACGTTGATATAATGGAAGAAATATCTTCTAACGTTGCTTGTGGTGCAAACGCTATAAGCAAAAGGATATTTAATGGTGGAGAAAGAATAGAACGCACTGCTTCGCCAAAAGACGTTATAACATATCTAAATAAAATAGAAACAATAAAAAAAGAGAAAGAAAAGCTCTTTTTTGATTAAAATAGGGTTAGGAGAAAAAAATGAAACTTATTACTTTTGCAATACCTTGTTATAATTCGGCAGAGTACATGGAAAAATGTATTGATTCGTTATTAAAAGCAGGCGAAGATGCCGAAATTTTAATTGTAAATGATGGCTCTACAAAAGATAATACGGCAGAAATAGCAGATAAATACGAGGCACAATATCCTACTATATGTAAGGCTATTCACAAAGAAAACGGCGGGCATGGTTCTGCTGTAAATGAAGGAATTAAAAATGCCACAGGCAAGTATTATAAGGTGGTTGACTCTGATGACTGGCTAGATGAGGATGCCTTAAAAAAGGTTATGGAAACTATTCGCTCTTTTGAGGGAAAAGAAGAAGTGCCTGACGCAATACTAGCTAACTACGTGTATGAACATACTTATAGCAACACTCAAAGGGTTGTTCATTATAGAAAAAAATTACCTTTAAATAGGATTTTTAATTTTGAAGAAAGCAAAAAGTTTGGCGTTGGTCAATTTTTGGCAATGCACAGTGTAATTTATAGAACACAAATTTTAAAAGATATCAATTTAGAATTGCCAAAACACACTTTTTACGTAGATAATATCTTTGTATACACACCACTTCCATTTATAGAAAAGTTTTATTATTTAGATGTTGACCTATATAGATATTTCATTGGAAGGGAAGACCAATCGGTTAACATTAAAAATCAAATAAAAAGAAACGACCAAATGCTAAGAGTTGCAAAAATAATGGTAAGCAAATATAATGTGTCTGAATTTAAAAAAGAACGCCCAAAACTATGCCATTATATGAAGGAATATTCTTATATCATCGTGGTATTATCAAGTATATTCTTAATTTTAGAAGGCACTAAAGAAGCACTTGCAAAAAAGAAAGAATTATGGCAATATCTAAAGGAAAATGCACCATACGTATATAAAAAGTGTAAGCACAAATTTACGTCAATAACCAAGTACAATAATAAATTTATGCTTGGATTAAGCAAAATTGTGTATTCTATAGCAAGAAAAAAACTAAAAGCCAATTAAAAATTAGTAAATTACTATAAAAAGTAGTTTACAAACTCATAAAATTTTGATATACTAAATAAGCTTGATACTTTATGCAAGGTTTTGTGGTTCTCCACCCAATGCTTTGTGTAAAGCGAATTAATCCATAAATTATAGGAGGTAAAAACAATATGGAAAAGGCAAAAAAGGCAGAAATAATCGCAAAATTCGGTCGTCATGAAGGCGACACAGGTTCAGCAGAAGTTCAAATCGCACTTTTGACTGAAAGAATCAATCATTTAAATGAGCACTTGCAATCAAACAAGCACGACAATCACAGCAGACGTGGTCTTATGAAAATGGTTGGTGAAAGACGTGGTCTTTTAAAGTATTTGCAAGAAATCGATATTGAAAGATACAGAAAGATTATTGCAGATTTAAATTTGAGAAAGTAAGGAAATTAAGGCGGCATAATTCTTGTCGCCTAATTTTTCTAAAATGCCATTTTTAAAAAGTAATTATGTTTGGGCGTAGGTTGCGTCCAACTTCAATAAAAATTAGAGTAGAAACAGGAGACAAAAATGACAGAAAATTTTAGAGTATTTAAGACTACAGTAGGTGGTAGAGAACTCATAGTTGAAACAGGTAAGTATGCTGAACAAACAAATGGTTCATGTATCATCAAGTGTGGCGAAACAGAAGTTATGGTCAACGTGACAATGGCACCACAACCTCGTGATGGAATGGACTATTTCCCACTCGGCGTTGACTTTGAAGAAAAGATGTATTCTATCGGCAAAATTCCAGGGGGCTTTAAAAAGAGAGAAGGTAGAGCATCAGATAAGGCGATTTTAACGTCAAGACTTATTGACAGACCTATTCGTCCACTTTTCCCAAAAGGACTTTTCAACGACGTTGTTGTAATTGCAACAGCACTTTCAGTTGAGCCAGATATCCAACCAGAACCACTTGCAATGCTTGGTAGTTCAATTGCAATCAGCATTTCAGACATACCATTTGCAGGTCCAACAGGTAGCGTTGTTGTTGGTTTAGTTGATGGTGAATATATCATCAACCCAGATCAGGCACAAAGAGAAAAGAGTTTACTCACTCTTAACCTTGCTGGTACAAAAGATGCTATCATGATGGTTGAAGCTGGTGCAAACGAAATCTCTGATGACGAAATGGTTGGTGCGATTCTTTTTGGTCACGAAGAAATTAAGCGTCTTTGTGCTTTCCAAGAACAAATTGTTGCAGAAATTGGCAAGCCAAAGAAAGAAATTGAATTATATCACGTTCCAGAAGATATTGACAATGCTGTTAGAGCATATGCAAATGAAATGCTTGACAAAGCGCTTGATACTTTCGATAGACACGAAAGACAAGTTGGTCAAGACAACGTAGAAAAAGCTTGTTTAGAACATTTTGCAGAAATCTTCCCAGATTCAGCAAGAGAAATTAAAGATGCTTTATACTACATGACAAAAGAAAAAATCAGAGCAAAAATCACAAACACAGGTATTCGTCCAGACGGAAGAAAACTTGATGAAGTTAGAAAAATTTGGTGTGAAGCAGGCGTTCTTTCAAGAGCACACGGCTCAGGCGTGTTTACAAGAGGCATGACACAAGTTATGTCAACTTGTACGCTCGGAATGCTCAGCGAAGCACAAAAATTAGAAGGTCTTGATGGTGACACAAGCAAGAGATATATGCACCAATACAACATGCCAGGATATGCATCTGGTGAAGCAAGACCATTAAAGAGCCCAGGAAGACGTGAAATTGGTCACGGTGCACTTGCAGAAAGAGCGTTAGAACCAGTTATTCCAAGTGAAGAAGATTTCCCATATGCAATCAGAATCGTTTCTGAAGTATTAAGTTCAAATGGTTCAACGTCACAAGGTAGCGTATGTGGTTCAACACTTGCACTTATGGATGCAGGCGTTCCTATTAAAGCTCCAGTTGCAGGTATTGCAATGGGTCTTATTAAAGATACAGAAAGTGGCAAAGTTTCAATCCTTTCAGATATTCAAGGTTTAGAAGACTTCCTTGGCGATATGGACTTTAAGGTTGCAGGTACAGAAAAAGGTATCACAGCAATTCAAATGGACATTAAGATTAAAGGAATTGACGAAGCAATTTTAAGACAAGCAATTGCACAAGCAAACGTTGGCAGACAACATATCTTGTCTAAGATGTTAGAAGCAATTGACAAGCCAAGAGCAGAACTTTCTAAGTATGCACCAAAGATTATATCATTCAGCATCAACCCTGAAAAAATTGGTGACGTTGTTGGTAAGCAAGGAAAGGTTATCAACAAGATTATTGAAGAAACAGGCGTTAAGATTGATATTGATGACAACGGAACGGTTAATATCGCAACAGTTGGCGAAATGGAAAATGCAGAAAGAGCAAAAGCGATTATTCTTTCAATTGCAAAAGACCCAGAAGTTGGCGATATGTTTATAACAGAAGTTGTTAGAATTCTTCCAAAGGTTGGGGCATTCTGCGAACTAGCACCTGGTAAAGATGGACTTATCCACATCAGCAAGATGAGTGAAAAGCGTATCGACAGTGTAGAAGAAGTATTGCATATTGGCGACAAGGTTAAGGTAGAAATCATCAAAATTGGTGAAAAGGGCATTGACCTTAAACTTTTAGAAATAGTTGCTGAATAATATAAAACAAAAGCAAAAAAATATGCAAGGCAAAAGCCTTGCATATTTTAATTTAATAGTAATTTTGCCACCCTTAATTTGCATAAAATACGAATAGAGGTGGCAATAAATGAAAAAACTAAGTAAAAGGCACACAATTATAATCAACGCAATGCTAGTTATAACGCTACTCGTTGTTTATATAATAAACTTTATGCCAAAAACAACGCTTGAAACATATGGCAACGATACGTTAAATGCAATTTATAACGGCAATCGTTATAATAATAGCGTGTCGCTTATGTTCAACGTTTATGAAAATACTAATGTTGTAAATTCTATTATAGACGTCTTAAATCAAAAAGGAGTTAAAGCAACTTTTTTTGTGGGTGGGTGTTGGGCTGATGACAATGCACAAACGCTTTTAAGAATAATTGAAAGTGGGCACGAACTTGGCAATCACGGATATTTTCATAAAGACCATAAAAAACTTAGTTATAACGATAACGTTCAAGAAATATCTAACACAGATAGTGTCGTTAAAGGGCTATGTGGTGCTAAAATGAAACTTTTTGCGCCACCATCAGGCAGTTTTTCGCCAAACACATTAAAGGCAAGCTATGACCTAGGATATAAGGTTATAATGTGGTCAAAAGATACGATAGATTGGCGAGATAGTAATTCTACCACGATATACAATAGGGCAACAAAAAAACTTGAAAGTGGAGATTTGGTGCTTATGCACCCAAAAAAACACACCTTAGAAATTTTACCATCAATAATAGATTACTATTTAAGTGTAGGTTTTAACGTGGTCAGCGTAAGCCAAAATATTGATAATACATAATTGGAGAAAAAAATGGTTCAATATAAAAAGTTTAATAATGGACTTAGACTTGTTGTAAACAAAATGGAAGGCATGCTTTCGGTAAGCGTTGGTGTGCTTGTTAAAACAGGCAGTATGAACGAAACACAAATTGATAACGGCATATCCCATTTTATAGAGCACGTTATGTTTAAGGGAACAGAAAAGCGCTCTGCTTTTGAAATTTCAGACCATATAGATAGAATAGGGGCACAAATAAACGCTTTTACTTCAAAGGAATTAACGTGTTATTACACAAAGTCAACAAGCGAACACACTGAAGAAGCTTTAGAAATTTTGTCGGACATATTCTTTAATTCTAAGTTTGACAAAGAAGAACTAGAAAAGGAAAAGGGCGTTGTAATTGAAGAAATTAACATGAGTGAAGACACGCCTGAAGAAGTGTGTTTAGACCTTTTGTCGCAAGGCTATTATGGAAAGAGTGGGCTTGGACAAACCATACTTGGAAGCAGTAAAAACATAAAAAGTTTTACTCGTGATGACGTTATCAAGTATATGGACAAGTATTACACAGCCGACAACGTGGTAATTTCGGTTGCTGGTAATATCGATATAGAAAGGGCAACGAGTTTAGTAGAAAAATACTTTGCTGATAAATTTACAAGGTTAAAAAGCCAAAAACAAGCAAAGACACAACTTGTAGAGCCACAACACCTATTAAGGAACAAAAGAATAGAACAAACGCACATTGGTTTTGCAATGAAAGGCATAAGCTTAAACGATAAACAAAGTGATGCTTTTGCAATTGCAAATATAGTGTTTGGTGGTGGCATGAGCAGTCGTTTATTCCAAAAAATAAGAGAAGAACTTGGGCTTGCATACAGCGTATATTCTTATGCTTCTGGATATAAAGACAACGGCATTTTAGAGATATATGCGGGCGTAAACACTTCTTTAAGGGACTTGGCAGTTAATGCAATTTTAGAGCAAATAGAAGTGCTTAAAAAGGATAAAATCACAGAGCAAGAATTTAGCCGTGGCAAAGCTCAAATAAAAAGTGCATTTATAATGGGGCAAGAAAGCACGGCATCGCAAATGCTTTTATATGCAAAACACCTTATTCTTTTAGATAAAGAATTTGACTTAAATGAACGAATTAACAGACTAGAAAGTGTTAGCATTAAAGATGTAAGCGACGTTATTGATGAATATTTTGATATAAAAACAATGGCAACAGCAACGGTTGGTTCAAAACGCTTGCCACTAAAAATTTAAGTAAAAAAGTACAACTTTATTTTTTAGTAGACATAATATTAAAAGTAATCAAAAAGCAAATAGGATTTCTATAAAGAAGTCCTATTTTTTATTATATTTGAATATATATTAATTATGAAAATAATCAGGGTAATTATAGCGAGTTTAATTGTATTTTGCACAATTTTTACAATTACCATAGGCTACAAAAATATAGGGCAAGAAAAACTTAAAAAGCCACTAGAATACAAGGGAATAATAACCATATGGCAAATAGATGGTTTTGAGGGAGGCTCGGGCTCAAGAAAGCAATTTCTATTAAGCATGGCAAGAGAGTTTGAAAAGCAAAATCAGGGCGTTTTAGTCATGGTTATAAATCACTCTTTTACAAGTGCACAGCAAAACATTTCAGAGGGGATATACCCAGACGTAATTTCATATTCTAACGGCTTAGATATAAAAAAGATGTATCCACTTGGGGCAGTTAAGTTTGCAGGTGGTGGCAAAATGGGGCAAAAGGTATATACAACGGCGTGGTGCCGTGGTGGATACGTGCTTATAAAAAATTTAGAAGCCACAGATAAAGAGCAAAGTCAAATACTAGTTTCGCAATCTAAATACACACAGCCACTTTTAGCAATGTATATGGAGGGTTTTGAGTTTGATAATATCGAAGTCTTAAGCCCCATGGATGCATATACAAAATTTACTTTGGGTAAAAATACTTATTTAATTGGCACTCAGCGAGACGTAGTTAGGCTTACCAATAGGGGTATTAATTTTTCAGCCACGCCACTCACAGCTTTTAACGACCTTTATCAATATGTTGCACTTACTTCAAGTGACGCAAACAAAAGGGCCTTTGCAATGTTATTTATAAACTATTTACTTAGTGATGCCGTTCAATTAAAACTAAATAAAATCAACATGTTTTCACCATACGAAAAGGTGCCTTTTGAAATAGAAGCGTTAGGTTTAATGCAACAAATAAACAAATTTTCAACTATATCAGCCTTTTATACTCCTGAAATTTTATGCGAAATTCAAACTAGTTCAATGCTAGCTCTAAAAGGAAATAAAAATGCTATAAATTATGTAAAAAAATTATTAATTTAGCCTTGAAAAAAATATAAAAATATAGTAAAATGATATAAGGAGTAATTTGTGTTTAAGAATGCACTTATAGAAACCACAAACGCCAAAATTTTATTTGATGAACCAATGAAAAAACATACAGGATACGGCGTGGGAGGTTGTGCAAGATATTATGCACAAATAGATAGCCTTTTTTCGTTAAATAATCTTATAACGCTAGCAAATCAATACAAAGTAAAATATAAGGTTATAGGAAGTGGCACTAACATTTTAGTTTCTGACCTTGGCTATAATGGTATAATAATAGATACTAAGCGACTAAACGACGTGTTTTTTAAAAGAGAGCACGTTAAGGCAATGGCAGGTGCAAAACTTGAAAAACTTATTCAGTTTACGCTTGACAATAAACTTACGGGGTTAGAAGCTTTTGCCGGCATACCTGCAACGGTGGGTGGTGCAATAGTTATGAACGCAGGTGCTTTTGGACATAATATAGGCGAGCACATTGAAACGGTTGAAACGCTTTATGATGGCAAGATAAAATTTTATAATAAAAGCGATTGTAAGTTTGGTTATCGCACAAGTCGTTTTTTAGGTGGAAAAGAAACAATAATATCTGCCACGTTTAGTTTATCATTGAGTGATAGAGAGAAAATAAACGATAGCATAAAGTCATATAAAGATTTAAGGCGAGCCATTCAGCCTACTGGCAAAAGTTGTGGTTCAGTGTTTAAAAATCCCAAACCATTTTCAGCAGGTGTGTTGATTGAAAATGCTGGCTTAAAAGGATATAAAGTCGGTGGGGCTATAGTATCTGAAAAGCACGCGAATTTTATAATTACTTCGTCTAAGGCAAAAGCTAAAGACGTTTATGAATTGATAACTATAGTTAAACAAAAAGTAAAAGACGCATTTGGCGTAGAGTTAGTTCAAGAGGTCGAGTGCGTAGGGGAGTTTTAATGATTCTTACATCAGATTATCACACCCACACCGTTTTTAGTCACGGCAAGGGTCAAATAATTGATAACGCACTTGTTGCAAAAGAAAAAGGGCTAAGAGAACTTGGTATATCAGACCATGGATTTTCTCACCCTGCTTTTGGGCTTACAAAAACAAAAGTTCCAAAGATGAAAATGCTTTGCAAGCAAGCAAGTGAAAAAACGGGTGTAAAAGTGCTTTTGGGCATAGAATCTAACATAATAGGCACAGACGGAAGCGTGGACTTAAAGCAAAACATGTACGATGACTTTGATATTTTCTTAGCCGGAGTGCATAAGTTTGTGCTTTATAAATTCGGCACGCTTTTTCCACTTTTTGTAAGGAATTTTATTTGTTCAACTTTCAACAAGAAAAACGTTTCTAAAAGTCTAATTAAAACTAACACAAAAACCTTTATCAACGTAATAAAAAATAATCCTGTGGATATAATAACTCACTTAAATTTTTGCTGTTATGCAGATGCAAAAGAGGTGGCAAAAGTTGCAAGAGATTACGGGACTTATATAGAACTCAATTCTAAAAAAACGCATTTAACAGAAGAAGAATTGTATCAAGTTGCATCAACAGGCGTTAAATTTGTTATAAATTCAGATGCCCACACTCCAGATAGAGTTGGCGAAATTTCCCTTGTAGAAAAAATGCTTAACGTTGTAAAAATAAACAAAGACCAAATAGCCAATATTGACGGCAAACTTCCATCAATGAGATTCAAGGCATTTAAGGAGAAGGCGTAATGAATTTTGCAGACATGATAAAAAAAGAAATTCTCTCCAAACCTATAAAAGAAACGCACTGCAAAAAGGCATTTATAGCAGGTCTTATTCGTGGTTCTGGCGTGCTTTATGAAAAAGATGGCGAACTTGGTTTAGAGTTTAAAGTTTTTGATGAGCAAACGGCAATGACTTTGACCACTTCGTTTTATGAATTATTCGATTATGAGATAAGAGAGGTCTCTGTAAGCGAAGGTCAGAGTGGCAAAAGCAAGTTCTACTTAAGTATAAGTGGGGAAAAAGCAGTTGAAATTTTAAATGAACTCGGCATACTTATATCGGATGAAGAAGGTATGGGCGTAGACCTAAAGTTCTTTGGTGATTTAACAAAAAAAGAATGTTGTTTAAGGGCTTTTATAAGGGGACTTTTCGTTGCAACGGGAAGTTGCACTTTGCCAAACGAAAATGATAATTCAAGCACGAGTTATCATTTAGAAATAAGTTTTTCACACCATAGTCCGGCACTAGAAACAAGTTCTAAACTTGCCGAATATGGAATAATGACCAAAATTGTAAAAAGAAGGGAAAGTTATATAATTTATATAAAGAGTGCTGAAGAAATAAAAGATTTTTTGGCATTTTTGCCAGCACCTATATCGGTGCTTAAAATAACCGACCTTATGATTAATAGAGAACTTGCGAACAAGATAAACAGACAAAAAAATTGTGACTTAGGCAACGTGAGCAAGCAAGTTGAAGCTTCTGCAAAACAGATTAAAGCTATTAAAAAGATACAACAAACAATAGGGTTAGATAGTCTTAGCAAGGATTTAGAAGCGACTGCCAAGAATAGAATTGATTATCCAGACGATACGCTTTTAGAACTTGCTGAAAGGTTAAACGTTAGCAAAAGTTGTCTTAACCATAGACTAAGAAAGATTTTAGCTATAGAAAATGAACTATAAAGGAAAAGATTATGTCTGATTTCGTACATTTACATCTACACACAGAATACAGTTTGCTCGATGGTGCAACTAGGATAGACAAGCTATTTAAAAGCTTAAAAGAAAAGGGTATGGATGCCGTTGCAATAACCGACCATGGAAATATGTTCGGTTCGCTTTATTTTGCAGGAGAAGCCAAAAAGGCAGGGATAAAAGGCATAATCGGTTGCGAAATGTACGTTTGCGATGATTACAAGGAAAAAAGTGGCAAGCAAAACTATGACCACTTGATTTTGCTATGTAAAAATAAGCAAGGCTACAAAAACCTAATCAAACTTGATTCAATAGCATACGTTGACGGTTTTCACTATAAACCAAGAATAGATTATAAAACCATAAAAGAGCATAGCGAAGGACTTATTTGCCTTTCTGCTTGTCTTGCAGGCAGGGTTTCAAAGAAGCTCTTAGAAAACGACTATGAGGGTGCAAAGCAAACGGCGCTTATGCTCCACGATATTTTTAAAGATGATTTTTATATCGAAATTCAAGACCATGGCTTAGATGACCAAAAGAGAATTAATCCACTCTTAATAAAACTTTCAAGAGAACTTAATATTCCATTAGTAGCCACAAACGACGTGCATTATCTAGAAAGAGAAGATGCAGAAATGCAAGACGTTGTTATGTGTATTAGCATGAAAACAACAATTGATGACCCAACAAGGCTCAAGATGGAAAGCGACCAATCGTATTTAAAGTCACCTGAAGAAATGAAGGCGCTTTTTTCTCATATTCCAGATGCTATAGAAAACACCAAAAAAATTGCCGACAAGGTGACAGAAGAAGTGTTTAACCTAACAAAAAAGGGTGACCCAATAAGAGATGATTCGCTTATTCCGAAATACGTTCCAGATGATGGAAGCACTTCTAAAGAATATTTAAAAAAATTAGCAGAAGACGGCTTAAGAAAACGATATGCAGAAATAACCCCAGAGATAAGAGAGCGCTTTGATTATGAGTTTGACGTTATAAGTTCAATGGGCTTTTGCGACTACTATCTAATCGTTTGGGACTTTATCAATTATGCAAGAAGCGTAGGTATACCTGTGGGCGCTGGTCGTGGCTCGGGCGTATCTAGTATTATTGCATACTCTGTAGGAATAACCGACGTTGAGCCATTAAGATATCAACTTATTTTCGAAAGGTTTCTTAATAGAGAAAGAGTTAGCATGCCCGACTTTGACGTTGACATATCAGATGCTCGCCGTGGCGAAGTTGTTGAATACGTAAGAAAGAAATACGGCTCTGATAGGGTTGCACAAATTATAACTTTTGGCACGATGGCGGCAAAAGGTGCAATCAAAGACGTTGCAAGGGTGTATAGAGTTCCTTATGCTAACGTGGATAAGATAACAAAACTAATGGATGGAAAATCAACAATCCGTCAGTCTTTAGGTTTAGACCTAACCAAAGACGGCACAAACGTTGGAGTCCCAGAACTTAGAGAAATTTACGATACAGACGACCAACTTAAAAAGATAATAGACATGGCAATCAAAATAGAAGGATTGCCTAGGCAAGCATCAATGCACGCAGCTGGCGTTGTTATATGCGAAAAGCCTATAATGGAAAACGTTCCACTTCAAAGAAACGGCGATGATATAACCACGCAGTTTGACATGATAGAAGTAGAAGCATTAGGCATGCTCAAAATGGACTTTTTGGGTTTAAGAACTCTAACCGACGTACAGCTTGCTTGTCAGTATGTAAAAGAAAATCACGGCTTAGATATTGACTTCCATAAACTTGGTTATGAAGACATGGGGGCATACGAACTTATCGGCTCAGGCGAAACTGACGGCGTGTTCCAACTTGAAAGTCCGGGCATGAAAAGGTTTATGAGAAACTTAAAGCCAACGACCTTTGAAGATATTATTGCAGGAATTTCACTTTATCGACCAGGTCCTATGGACTCAATCGACGATTACGTTAAGAATAAGCATAATCCAGAACTAGTTAAATATGACCACCCACTTTTAGAGCCAATACTCAAAAATAGTTATGGCATACTCGTTTATCAAGAACAAGTTATGCAGATTTGTCAAAGCCTTGGTGGGTTTACACTTGGCCACGCCGACGTCGTTAGAAAGGCGATGGGTAAGAAAAAACTTGAAATTATGGAAGCGCAAAAGGCTATATTCGTTTATGGTGGTATAAACGAAAGCACTGGTCAGCCAGTCGATGGTGCTATTAAAAGGGGCGTTCCAGAAGAAGTTGCAATAAAGATTTACGATAACATGAAACCTTTTGCGAGGTATGCGTTTAACAAGTCTCACGCAGCAGCATACGCCGTGCTTGCTTATCAAACTGCATATCTTAAAAAGTATTATGAAGTTGAGTTTTTCTGTTCGCTTTTAAACAACAGAATAGACAAGATAGAAGAACTTTCAAAATATCTATCATACTTAAAGTCAAAAAACATCAACGTTCTATCGCCAGACATCAACAAAAGCAAGGCAATGTTCTCTTGCGAAAATGGTGGTGTGCGTTTTGGGCTTGTAGGTCTTAAAAACGTTGGGCTTGGCGTTGTTGAGCAAATAATAAAAGAAAGAGATAAAAACGGCGAATTCAAAACTTTTGAAGATTTTATAAACAGATGCATGTGTCTTGGCATAAACAAGCGTTTGGTTGAAAGTTTAATTTTATCTGGTGGGTTTGATTGTTTTAAGATAAATCGTAGAACACTCATGGCAGTGTATGCCGATTATATGGAAAGGGTTTCACTTATCGAAAAGAAAAGAAACGAGCAACAAATTTCTATGTTTGGCACACTCCTTGCCGATGATGAAGGCTTAAAACTTGAATATCCAATAATGGACGAGTTTTCTTCAAAAGAAAAACTTACCCTTGAAAAAACGGTTCTCGGCATTTACCTATCAGGCCACCCTCTCTCTGATTATAGGGAGCAGTTTTCTAAGTTTAGTTTCAACACTTCGGTGCTAGATTTCTATGAAGAAGATGAAGATGAAAATAGAACGTATACCGAAATAAAAGATGGCGAGCACGTGGTTATGGGTGGCATTGTCACAGAGTTTAAAAAACTTGTGACTAAAAGTGGACAAACCATGGCTTTTACAAAGGTTGAAGACATAAACGGACAAATAGAAGTTATATGTTTTCCAAAAGTTTACGAAAGGGCAATTGATGCACTTAAATTAGAGCAAATAGTAAAAGTTTCTGGAAAGATACAACTAAAAGAAAAAGAAGCACAAATCATTGCTGATAGCGTGGAAATTTTAACGATAACCGAACAAGAAAAGCCAAAAGCAGGGCAAGAATATATGGGTATAATAGTGCCAGATGACAAGATAGACAAAAAAGACGAAATACTTGATATCTTAACAAGTTATGTTGGCGACATACCTGTAATCATTGCGCTTGGTGGCAAAAAATACAGTGCAAATTGTGCTATAAGAAAATGTGAAGGACTGATTAGTGAACTTAAAAATTATGTAAGCGAAAAAGATATAATATTTTTCACTAAAAAAACATAAAAAGTCTTCAAAAATGGTAGATAAATAATTTTAGTTATGGTAAAATAATTTGTAAAGCAGATTATTAATAAAACAAATAAAAAAGGATTGGCAAAATGGATAGAATTGCTGTTTTAACAAGTGGTGGCGATGCCCCAGGCATGAATGCATGCATCAGGGCTGTCGTTCGTACGGCGCTTAACAACAAAATGGACATTTATGGGGTACAAAGAGGATATGCAGGGCTTGTTAAAGGCGAAATCAGCAGGCTAAACACCCGTTCTGTGTCAGACATGATTCATAAAGGTGGAACTTTTTTAAGCACGGCAAGATGTCCTGAATTTCACGATATAGAAGTGCAGAGACAGGCTGTAGAAGCTTTGTCAGCTTATGGAATTGACGGGCTAGTCGTTATTGGTGGCGATGGTACTTTCCGTGGTGCAAAAGATTTGTCTGACAATTTTGGAATTAGGGTTATGGGTATTCCAGGCACGATAGACAACGACTTATCTTACACAGATTATACAGTTGGGTTTGACACGGCAGTAAACACAGTTCTTTGGGCAATCAACAACCTTAGAGA
Source organism: Christensenellaceae bacterium (assembly GCA_045612585.1). GTDB lineage: Bacteria > Bacillota > Clostridia > Christensenellales > Borkfalkiaceae > UBA1259. The sequence goes on from JAZKZI010000052.1 coordinate 87,463, forward strand.
CACCTTTCACTCTCACGATAGAGTAGGGCTCTTAGAAGTTATGGGCAGAAATTGTGGTGACATTGCAGTTTACGCTGGCGTTGCGGGTGGTGCTGAATACGTATTAGTTCCAGAAGTGCCATATGACCTAGATAAAATTGCATCGTCAATAAAAAAGAGTTATCTTCGTGGTAAAACGTCTAACATGATAATCTTAGCAGAAGGTGCAGGCAATCGTGATGAGATTGCAGAATATATTGCTAAAAAGAGTGGAATTGGGGTAAAGGTCACAAACTTTGGGCATATTCAAAGGGGTGGCTCTCCAAATATGGCAGATAGAGTTTTAGCCGCACGCTTTGGCTACAAGGCAGTTGAACTATTAAAAGAAAAGAAAGAAAGTTGTGCAATCGGTATAAGGGACAATAAAATAATTACCGTTCCATTTAGCGAAGTGCAAGGAACTAGAAATAAATTTGATACAGAACTTTATAACATAGCCCATGTTTTAGGCTTGTAATATAAACTAAAAAAAAGAAAAGATGTCATACAAAAAGGAGAGAAGGAAATGAAATTTTTTCATGCTTATGATGACCATTTTATAAAGGGTCTAATAAAGAACAACTTATTGAACAAAGACTCAGGACTCAGAATTCAACAAAGTTATAGATTTCCAAACCACATTAAGTTCAATGAATACGCTAAAAAGGGTAGCAAATTCTATAACTACATAAAAGAAACAAAAACACCTATGTACGTTGATAGACTTTGCGGTGGTTCAACGTGGCACAATTATGAGTTCGATTTAGAACTTGCAAACGACTATCGTGAAATGCTTGGCGATTGGTTTTTAGGTTTCCAAGTTCACGAAAGTGGTTCTAATCGTCGTAGGTCAGAGTGGAAAGGAATTATAAGAAGAATGGGACACAAAGGTCCATACGACCTTGAAGAAATGAAAGAAAAAATGGTGCATAGGTTTGCAAAACTTCCAGATGGCACTCCACTTCACGCAATCACAACAGATTGTCTAGAGTATTATGCAACAAAAACTTATGCAGAAACATATCCAGAATTCATTGATGAACTCAAGGAAATGTTTGAAAGAAGATTAAAAGATACTGACGATAACGTTATCTCTTGCGATAGTTATTATTTAGCAACAAAACTTCAAAACGACTTAGGTATGAGAACTTTCATGCCAGAAGTTGGTGCACAAATCCCACTTATGCGCTTAGCAGTGGCAGTTGCTCGTGGCATGGCAACTTGCTACAACAAAACTTGGGGTATTTATTATGAATGCTGGAGAGAAATCCCAGGCGACTATATTATGCCTAACTACTGCTTAAAAGGCATAAACGAAAGATGTTTACCAAAAGTAGAATATATCAGTAAGTATGGCGAAAACGGTGGTAGTTCAAGACTACTTCAAGATAGAATTTATAACCACGGCTATATGAGTGGTTGTGACTATATGTCAGAAGAATGGGGTGCATACTGCAGTTATCAAGACTGTGAAGAGTTTACACTTTCAGCATATGGCAAACTAAAGAAAGAATTCATTGATAGAACTCAAGAATTGGGTTATATCAAGGCAAACGTTCCATTTGCAATCGTGTTGCCACAAGAATTTAGTGTTATCGAACTTCCAGACATTTTCACACCTTGGACAATCGGCAACTATAAAACAACAAACCTTGAAAGTCCACTTTCAGAAGAAGAAATTGCTTTCTTTGGTCACGTTGAAGACGTTCTTAAGCTTATCTTTGCAAATGCAGACCCTGTTTGTGGAAACGAAGGCTTTGTACTTACAAACTCTAAATTCGGTGATATATTTGACGTTATTTATGACGATACGCCAGATGAAGCATTAAAGAACTATAAATATCTAATAGATGCAACAAAAGAAGGCAACTTCTTAAAGAAGAAAGGTGGTGACTTTAACGTAATCGATAGCTCAGATATCGTTAAACTTGAAAAAACGTTAAAAGACCTTGAAAAAGAACTTATGCCTTGCTATGTTGAAGGACTTCCATACATCGTTTCAAAGAATGATAAGGACGAAGATTTCCTTACAATATTCAATAACGAAGGAAATGAAAGAGATGAAAACGTGGGTGACATAATCCATCACGAAGCAGACAAAACTGTTAGGGTTGTATTTAAAGAAGTGCCAAACCTTAAAAGCATTTACGAATCAAGTAAGTTAGAAATTACAAAGATTGACGACAAAACTTACGATATTTTAGTTCCAGCAGCAACAGTTGCAATCATTAAATTTTAATAAATAAACATTTTTACATAAAGGAGAAAACAAAATGAAAGGATTAAAAGGCGCATTGATGTTCGCTCAATCAGG
>JAZKZI010000053.1:0-31460 GCA_045612585.1 Christensenellaceae bacterium
CACATATACAAATTAAATAGTTTTATAGGTGCATTTTTTACCTGCCGATTATACTGCTCAACCATTTTTAATGCTGTTGGTTTACCCAATACTGCGTTTGCTCTTTCAAAATCTTTTATGTTGGCGTAATAGTGTCTAATATCGCTTAATTCTTCTCTTACTTTTTCAATCGTTTTCATTTCTTTACACCGCCATTTCTGCCGAAACTTTTCAGTATCGTTTCCATTACCTTTTCATCATCACCGATTAAAGTTTCTTTTACCCTTTCCAACAATTCAAACTGCTTTGCCGTTAAATACCTTTCATATAAATCAAAGCCATCCTGAACATATACACAACCACCGGTTCCTTTCTTTGTGTCTATTGGGTAAGAACACGAAAGCACTTCGATATCGTATTGAATTGTTCTTCTTGCAACTTTTAATTCGCTCGCAAGATTATCAATCTTTTCATAGCGACGCATATTTAATATTTCTATAATTCGTTGCCTACGCTCAATCGTGCTTTGCATATTCTCACCTCCTTTTTTGTTTTGTAGCCGTATTCTAAAACTCTAATGTGCAACCTAATTGCACATTGAAAAAAGTTTTTTAATTTTTTTGAAAATTTTTCAACAACAAAAATCGGCTCGTTTTTCTGTTGTGCCTGTATTCTAAAAGCCTAATATGCAACCTAATTGCACATTGGAAAAGTTTTTTAGATTTTTTTGAAATTTTTTTAGAAACAAAAAAGGCCCGATAAAAAGACCTCCAATTAAGGAAATCTATTTATCGAGCCTCTCGTCCTTCCGGTTTAACTCTCTAATTAGTCGGATAGACCTGATAAGGAATTATATGGTTACTACATTGCTAACACCAAACCTTACCGTCGTTACCCCTATTTATTTTATATAATGTTTAATCGCAAAATTCTTGTCCTTCTGGAGCTGTAATTTCTACACGTTCCTTTCTCCTGTTAATTCTTTTGCTTACATACACCACGCCACAATGTTGACATTGAACTTTTAGCAAACCCTCACTATTTCGGTTGCCTATAATCTTCTTGCCACAGTTCGAACAAAATCTTGCTATTGGAGTCCACTTTTCCATAAAAACTCACCTCGCAATTAAAATATTTCATTTTCGTTCCTGTAACCCTTTTGTTTCAAAACCGAACATTTGTTCGTTTCGTTTCTAAAATTATACTCCCTTCAACACCAAAAGTCAATGTTCATTAGGGAGCAGAGTTAAAATAATTTTAGAAAAAAATTTGTCGAAAAGTGTCATATACCCTTGACAAGTAAAAACACCAAAATTTTGCCAAGTTTTCCTTTGCCACTTTTACGAAACTATCATAGTAAATTAAATGTGACAGATGTATGTCATATTAAAAAAATAAATTCACCTTTTTAGAAAATTTTGCCATCAAATAAATCTTCTTTCTTTTTTGTGGGTAGGTCGTATCATAAGCCTGCCCTTTTTTCTGTCAAACGTCGTCTCAAAGATTGCTCTATTTTAATAATGTATATACGGTTAATCTTTGTTCCTTTGGTTTGACAGTCGGTTGTCTTATGATGTTCGTTAGGTGGAAAGAAAATTTATTTTTATAGGAGGTGAATTATGTTAGATACTAACTTAAACTATACCTTTAATTACCTTACATTACCTAATTAGTCTTTAACAAACTACATATAACTATTAAGTCCATTTATGGATTTTACATGCTCACACCTTTTTATTTTTATATGCAACAATAGAATCATAAAAGTTGTTGCGTGCTCCAAAAATACTTAAAAAGGACCAAAAATATGAAAAATAATAAAAATGAAAGACAAGAGTTATTCACAAATTACCCCGACATCTTATCTGTTCAGCAGTTAATGGAACTTCTTCAGATAGGAAAAGTTTTAGCATACAGACTTATTGACACTAAAAAAGTCAAAGCTATTAAAATCGGGAGAGAATACAAAGTTTTGAAAAACAGCATTATTGAATTTATCAACAACGGAGAATAAAATTATGACAGGAAAGTTATCTACCCGAAACAACGTTATTTATTGCATACTATACTACAAAGACATAGATGGCAATTATCAACAAAAATGGGTATCCACTGGTTTAAGTGCTCGTGGAAACAAAAAACTAGCACAGCAAATACTCTTACAAAAAATAGAAGAATATGCTTATCTTGAAACCCAATCTCCTATACCTAAAAAAGAAAAAAAGAATACCGTCTGCGATATTCTTTGGTTAGACTGGTTGAAAGATTACATATCTTCGATTGCAAATACGCTTTCTGCTCAACAAAAACATTTATATGAAAATTCATTTTACAAAGTTTTCAAAGAGTTTTGGGGCGAAAAAAATTTATTGCTGTCAAAAGTTACAACAAAGGATATTATTGAATTTTACGACCATTTAAGAACTGCTCGTGGCGTAAAAAACACTACTATTAAAAAATATTCATGCGTATTAAGACCAGCATTGAAAAAGGCGTATCTAGAAAAGAAAATATCCGAAAACCCTTATGACTACGTTCCAACGATTAGAAGAGAAAAAGTTAATCACGTTTTCTATGATCAAAACGATATGCAGAAATTCTTCATGCTAATAGAAGGGCATAAACTTGAACTTGCCTTTAAGATGCTTGCTTATTACGGTGTTAGACGGAGCGAACTTGTAGGAATCAAATGGAGCTCTATCGACTTTATCAACAACACCATCTCAATAAACCACAAAGTGATTGTTGTAGAACGTGAAATTATAGTTTCTAAAAAAATGAAAACTGCAGATAGTAATCGTACCCTTCCTCTTATTTCTATTATGAAGCAAGAACTATTAAAGCATAAAGAGAAAATTCAAGAAAATCGTTTACACTTAGGAAAGGATTATAATACCGACTACTTAGATTTCGTATTTGTAAACGAAAAGGGTGACTTGATAAAGCCAGACCATATATCACACTCGTTTAGCGACTTTATAAAAGAACACAACTTAAAGAAAATCAGACTACACGATTTAAGACACAGTTGTGCGTCAATAATGCTTGCTAACGGCGTTCAAATGAAGCAGATACAAGAATGGCTTGGACACTCTAATTTCTCGACTACAGCCGACGTTTACAGCCACCTAGACTTCTCTGCAAAAATTGATTCTGCGAATAAAATTGCTTTGGCGTTAGAAACTAAAGAGAAAAAAGATTCAACGGTAAATCTTGCTTTACTAGAAAAAAAGATGAAAGCAATGGGAATAAGTTCTATTGAAGAATTATTTCTTCTATTAGGAAAAAATTAAGTGCTTTTTAAGACTCATTAAAACTTTTTGCAAATATTCGTAGCACGTTGAGTATTTTTAGCAAGGAAATATTTAACAGCCAAAAACATTAGAAAAATACTTATAAATATCTATTGATACTTAACAAGTTTTAGGCCCATTTTTACACGTTTCTTTGCACAAATTCGTAGCAAAATTGAATTTTCCGACCCTTTTTTTCAAAAAACACAAAAAACAAAAGACAGTAAATCGTTAGTGATTTACTGACTTTTTCGTTGGTTGCGGGAGTGGGATTTGAACCTCACGACCTTCGGGTTATGAGCCCGACGAGCTACCAAGCTGCTCCATCCCGCGATTTGTTTCAATTGCTTTAATATAATATACTATAAATTTGCTTTTGTCAACCGTTTGTAAATAAAAATTAAATATTGCTTGAATTTTTATTTTTTTATTGTTATAATATATTTATGCAAATTGATTTAAGTAAATTTATTAGCAATAATCAAACGGTTGCCGTTGCCCTTTCTGGTGGGGGCGACTCTATGGCACTACTTAATTATATGCTAAACGAGTCAAAAAAATACCAAATTAAAGTAATTGCGATAAATATTGAACATGGCATTCGTGGTGAAGAGTCAAAGAGCGACACTGAGTTTGTTAAAAACTATTGCAAAGATAGCGGCGTGCCCTTGCTTTCCTATTCGGTGGACTGCGTGGCATATGCTGATACACACTGCCTTTCGGTTGAACAGGCTGGCAGAATTTTGCGTTATCAAATTTTTAACACAGCAATACAAGAAGGCAAATGCGACAAGGTTGCAACGGCACACCACCAAAAAGACAATTTTGAGTCTGTCCTCTTTAACCTTTTCCGTGGCAGTGGCTTGAAAGGTCTTGCAGGCATTGATGAAAATTTTGAAGACAAGATTATTCGCCCTTTCTTAAGCGTTTCTAAAGAGCAAATAACAGAATATTTAGCAAAAAACAACTTACCATATGTCACCGACCAAACCAACTTTGATGATAAATATACAAGAAATGCAATAAGGCTAAACATTTTACCTGAAATAGAAAAGGTTTTTCCCGAAGCAGAGAAAAGCGTTTATAGATTTAGTCAAATTGCAAGGCTTGAAGATGAGTACATGCAAGAACAAACCTTTAAGCACATTAATTTCTTTGAAAACAAAGTTAAAATTCAACTGCCTATCCATAACGCACTACTCTCTAGGGCAACCGTGCTTGCGCTAAAGCATTTAGGCATAGAAAAAGACTGGGAAAAATCGCATATAGACAGCGTGCTTGCTTTAGCAAATTTAGATAACGGCAAAATGGCGCACCTTCCAAAAGGTGTTATCGCTGTAAAAGAGTATGATAAAATAGTTTTTTATAAAGACTTAAAATCAACCGATTTAGTTATCCCTTTTAATGTTGGCGAAATTACATTTAATGATAAAACCCTTTTAATAAAAGAGAAAAATCAGCCAATAGACCTAAAAAACGGACTTTTTGCCGATAAAGATAAAATTCCTGTTGGTGCTGTTATTCGCACAAGGCGTGATAATGATAGGTTCACTAAATTTGGTGGTGGAACAAAAAGTTTAAGCGATTTTTTCACCGATAAAAAGATTCCTCTCTTACAAAGGGATAGTATCCCCCTACTCGCTTTTGACAGCGACGTTTTGGCAATCTTTGGACTTGCCATTTCCGACAAAATAAAAGTAGACGAAAAAACAAAAACAATAATCGAATTAAAATAATATAAAAACGGATAGAACTTTCTATCCGTTTTTTGTTCACTTATCTAGTTTATATCCCCAAACCACGTTGCAACCGTTTCCACTATTGTCATAGATATTCCAGTCTTCACTCCAGCTATCCGGTTTTTTATTTGCTTCACAAAAGATTGTTAATTTTGAACAACCAAAAAACACTTTTCTTCCTATGTTTTTAATATTTTTTGGCAAATATATTTTTGTTAATAACGGACAATTGCAGAAAGCTGAAAAACCAATGGCCTCCACACTACTTGGCAAAACAATTTCCTTTAGTGATATACAGTCAAAAAATGCTAAGTTGCCTATTTTATTTAGGTTTTTTGAAAAACTAATATTCTCTAATGAATAACACCTTTCAAACGCACAATCTCCTATATACATTACGTTATCTGACAAAGATATTGTTTTTAATAACGTGCAACCAGAAAAAGCATAAGCTTCTATACTTTTAATATCATTAGATAAAATTATGTTTTCTTGTTGTTTAATATTACTCATCTATTTTTTCTTTACGCAAACAATTTTTTTGCTATTATTCTACAAGAAGATTTCTTCTTTGTCAAGCAAATCAAGAAGTATTCTTCTATAATTAAAATATGGGTATAGGGGAAAAAATTAAAGAATTAAGGCTCGAAAAAGGGCTATCTCAAATGAAGCTAGGGAAAATAATAGGCGTAAGCCAAAAGGCAATTGATTATTGGGAAAGAGGGGTTAACGAACCAAAAGCCAGCTATATAATCATGCTTGTTAAAACCTTTGAAATCTCTTTTGACGAATTTTTTTTGGATATAGAATAACCGTTCACATTTTAGTGAACGGTTATTATTTTCTTTTTTTATTTATTTTTTAATTTTTTTGCAAAATTTATTTATTAGGACATAGGCCGTTATAAGCGCCACGATACTTAGCGACAAAACTAAGTACATTACTGAAATATCTACTTTGGTGCCAAATAAATATATATTGCAGTCAATCGAATCTTTTAATCCCTTTATTGCCTGTGGTGGCAAAGTTTCTATTACACTATTTAGAGAATGGTTTCTAATTAGTGCCGTGCCATAAGTGCCTGGAAGGAACATAACGGCATTCCTTAAGCCTAAGCCAAATTGTGATAGTGGCATATATGCGCCACAAATAAAGCCATAACAAGAACTAACGATTGAACCGACAGCCGAAACCTGACCTTGCGAACTTAAAAAATAATTTATAACCGAAGATAGTGCCGTGCCAAAAGTTGTTAACAAGAATATGTCAAGTAGCAAAAGCAAAATATCGCTTGCCGTTAAATACCAACCTACAATACCCACGTAAACTAGGCAAGCCACAAATGCAAGTAAACAAATTATTAGCGTGCTTATTGTGGTTGAAATATAATAAGAGAGTGCTAAGTTTGACCTTTTAAGTGGGGTTATCATAAGGTCGTTATACGCGCCGTTAAATTTATCTTGCACCATAAGCATATTAGAGCAGAAAGAAACGGTCACGCAAGAAACAGCAAGAAGTGAAGACATTAACTGCCCACCAACAAGCCCTGCTATTTGCTTATCGGAAACACTTACCCCTACTTGACTAAACACCTGCCTAAAACTATCTTCAAAAACGTTTGACAAAAAGGTTGAATATAAAACAAGCAAAATTAGTGGAGTTATTAGCGAAGTAAAGAACAAGCCTTTATCCTTAAAAAACAATTTAGTATTTCTTTTAACGTTGTTTAACAATATTTTCATACTAGTTGTCCCCCGTTAGTTTTTTGCCTGTGACGTTTAAGAAGACGTCATCCATCTTGCCCTTAACAATTTCATAATCGGCAAATAAGTCTGGGTTTTTGATAATTAGCTCGGCGGCAACTGTGGTATCCTTTATGCTAAAGCGATAACCATCGTTTACTTTTTGGTAACTAAGCCCTAAACTTTTTGCACGACTTTCATCAATGCCATAAATGGTGATGTAGTCTTTTGCATAATTACTTTTAAGGGTGTGTGGGGTGCCTTCTGCAACGATTTTTCCACTATCGATAATAACAACATAGTCTGCATCAGATGCTTCTTCCATATAGTGGGTGGTCAAAAACACAGTCATGCCTGTTTTTTTCCTTAAATCGTTTATTACATTCCACATTGTAATTCTAGTTTGTGGGTCAAGACCTGTTGTAGGTTCGTCTAATATAAGTATTTTTGGACCGTGAATAATTGCCCTTGCAATATCTATTTTTCTTCTCTGTCCACCAGAAAGTTTGCCAACTTGTCTATTTATAAAGGACTTAAAATCTAAGATTTGGCTTAAGTAATTTAGCCTATCTTCAAAATCTTTATCAAAAATGCCATAAAGCGATGCCCTATGCCTTAAATTTTCTTTAACCGAAAGAGATTTATCAAGCACGGAACTTTGAAAAACAACGCCTATGCTCCTTTTAATGTCATCGCTGTCGGTATTGGTGTCAATATCGCACACATAAACGCTTCCACTATCCTTTTTAAGCGTGTTGCAAATAATAGAAATAGTTGTGCTTTTTCCAGCACCGTTTACCCCTAAAAACGCAAAAAGTTCGCCTTCTTTTACACTTAAAGTTAGGTCGCTAACAGCGTGAACATCCTTAAACCATTTGTTAAGATTTTCTATTTTTATAACGTCTTTGCCTTTTCTAATTTCTTTTTTACTTTTTATCATTTAAAATACCTTCTGCTAAGTCTTGAAAAAACTCTGTTTTTATAAGCGCCATACCCTTTGCGTCCCCAAGCATCAAAAGAGTGTCCCCTGCCGATAGGTTATAAACATTTCTTGCATCTTTTGGAATAACTATTTGACCTTTTTCACCAATTTTACAAACGCCAAATATATATTTCCCTTCTTTTTCAAACATAAAACACCTAATCACTCGTTATACCATTAAATTTTCATAAAAGTATGAAAAGTATAACTTTTCCTACATTATAACACCCCCAATTTATATTGTCAAGCAAACTAATTATTTTTTGCTCAATTTTTATAAGATTGTTGACAAAACAACAAACTAGTAATATAATAAAGGTGAATATAGTTATTGTATTTGCCTAAAAGAAAGTCAAAAACCAATATTTTAACATATTAAAAGGAATTAAGAAATGAAAGTTATAAGCGTGCAAAATAACAGCAAAAATTGTATGATTTGTGGCATGGAAAATCCGTTTAGCCTTAAGGCGCCTTTTTATAATTTAGAAGATGGCTCGGTTGCAAGCGTTTTTACATTTAAGTCTGTTCACCAAAGTTATCCTGACAGAACGCATGGTGGTATGGTAAGTGCACTTCTTGACGAACTTATGGGGCGTGCGCTTTGGGTAATTGAACCAGAAATGTTTGGCGTGACAACAACTCTTAACATAACTTATAGAAAAGCAACCCCACTTGACACCCCTATTAAAGCACGTGCATATCTAACTTTTAACTCATCTCGGGGCATGGTGGCAAAAGGACAAATTTTTGATATGGCAGGCAACCTTTTGGTTGAAGGAGATGCAAAATATTTTAAGGTGCCCTTCAAAAAAATGTTTGGAGAAAACGCTGATTTACACCAAGAAATGTGCTATGAAATGCCTTTAGACATCAATGAAATAGACTTCCCTGAAATAAAATAATACTTTCAATTAAACATTTTTCCTTCTTTGTTAACATTTTATTCTAACTTTGAATATTATGTAATATACACAAAGGAGGAATTTTTTATGTGTAATATTTTAGGTTGCAACTGCGGTTGCAACGGAAGTGGTAATAATCGGCAAGGATTTAATCCACTTTCTTATGGTAATGACAACGCTTTCAATAATAGAAGATGTTGCAATAACAACCCGATAATTATTCGTGGCCCTGTTGGCGCAACGGGTGCTACGGGTGCAAGGGGTCCTATTGGTCCACAAGGTCCTGTCGGCCCTATTGGCCCTACGGGTGCTACAGGTGCTATTGGTCCACAAGGTCCGGTTGGTCCTATCGGTCCACAAGGTCCTATTGGCCCTACGGGTGCTACAGGTGCAACGGGTGCTACCGGTCCTGTCGGTCCACAAGGCCCTGCAGGCACAGGTGATGCTTTGTATGCGAGTGTAGGCACGGCAACTGTGGCTAGTGGCGATATAATTCCTATTGAATTTAATACAGCAACTGATAGCACCACGATGAGCGTTTCTGATAATGCTATAAATATTAGCGACGCAGGTATTTATTTAGTATCATATTTTGCAAACGGCTCTGCTGAAACAGGCGACCTTGCTGTTAGCCTTTATCAAAACGGCACATTTATAACTGGCGAAACCATAACTTTAACTGATGGCTCAGGCGCTGTTAGTAAAACAATTTTAATTAGTTTAGATGCTGGCGACACTCTTTCTATTTACAATTCATCTGACACTACACTAACATTGCTCGGTGCTTCAATAACAGCATTAAAACTTGCATAGTTTATTAAAAAAACAAAAAGGTCAAGGCTTTTGCCTTGACCTTTAGTTATTTTTAGATGATTGAACCTTAAAATCTTGCCCTACTTTGTAAACGCAAATAGTTCCAAGTTGGTCTGTGCGATAAATTGTTGTATCATTACAAATATTTTGTAGTCTTATTAAGGTATCACTTGAAGGGTGCCCATAATAATTATCATTTCCCACAGAAATAATAACGTTTTTAGGATTTAACAACCTTAAAAACTCCTCGCATGAAGCATCGCTAGAGCCGTGGTGCGACAGCTTAAGATAATCTAAGTTATTTAAATTAATTTGTAAATCACCATAATACAATTCATAAATATCACTTTTAAAATTTTCAATAACGTATAATTCTTCTTGTCTTTCAGCATCTCCAGTAAATAAAAAGCGTTTATTAAAACAGCTAAAATAAATTATTGGAGAAAGGTTGTTGATATCTCCACTCGGTGGCACTTTATTTTGCAATAGCTTGTCATAACTACTTCTGCCATCGTTTTGAGGGGATAAAAATGCAAAGTGATAATTATCTCCAACAATTTGTGTTGGCAACATGGAATATTGAAAGTCTATCTGCTTTTGCTCTATTACATTTAAAACTTGTTCAAAATGTTGAAAATTTTGCATTAGTTTTTGATGAATTTTTGGAATAAAAATTTTGCCAATAGAAAAAGCATTAATCAAACTGATAGCATTGCCAATATGGTCAACGTCTGGGTGAGTAAGCACAAAATAATCTATGGTTTTTACATTATAACTAGTAAGATATCTGTTAATATATTCTACGTTTTGTTGATTTACGTCGTTTACCCCACAATCAATAAGCACGTTTTTGCCATCAGGAAGCCTTATAAAAATACAATCGCCCTGCCCTACGTCTAAAAAATTTACAGAAAAATCGCTGTGCGTTGGGATTTTCTCTAAAGGTGGAATTAATTGCTTGCAACCGATATATCCAAATAAACTTAAGCAAACATATAATATAATTATCAGTTTATAGATAAAGTTTTGTCTTTTGTAGCTCATCTTTTATTTACTGTTTTGTTTTTTCTTATACTTTAAATTTTCAATATCTTGTTTTATCTTTGGAACAAACGACAAAGCGTGTTGATAACCTATATCATACATTTTACTACCTTGCCCAAAAGAAATTGAAGAAAAATCATTTAGGTCAGGATGAAGCATTGTGTTGCTAAACTGATATCCTTTTGCCCAAGGCTGTTCTACCTTAGACTTGTATGTTGGAAAAAACTTTTTAATTAAACTTTGCTTTGCATCTCTTGTTGATAAATCTATACCAATTACGTAGTCTGCCCCCATTTGCTTAACTAAATCGGCAGGAATAGAGTTGGTATAAGCACCATCAATATATCTTATGCCGTCAATAACCACTGGCTTAAAAAATGGTGGGATACTACTTGAAGCACAAAGCGCCGTTGCTACACTACCTTTATCGAAAACTTTTTCCTTGCCACTTTCAAGTTCTGTTGCAACTGCCTTAAACGGTTTTTTAAGGTCTTCAATATTTATAGAGCCTATTTCTCTATCAATAACCTTAAATAGGCCAGCAGAATCCATTTTTATCATAAATAAAGTTGCAATCTCGTTAAAGTCAACTCTCTTGAGTAATTCTAAAATATCTGTTGAAGAATATCCAGCTGAATAAAAGGCACCAACTACACTGCCAATGCTGGTGCCTGCAATCATATCAAACTCTATGCCGTTTTCTTCAAAGGCTTTTAATGCCCCTAAATGAGCAAAGCCCTTAGCCCCACCAGAGCCAAGCGCCAAGCCTATCTTTATTTTTTTCGGTTTGCTTTTGCTAAAAAGCCAACTAAAAAATCCCATGAAATTCACCTAATTATTTTTTTGAGTCTTGTGGTTTACTTTTAGATATTTTTATTATAACCACAATTAAGAAAATTATTGCAAGTGCAAACAAAGTATATAGAATATAATCAAGCACCTTTGTCGTCCAAATAGCTAAACAGAGTTCTGCAAGTAATGAAATAATCAAGCCTGCAACAAGGTTGCCTAAGCACACGGGCAAAATCGCCTCTTTAAACTTAAGTCCCAAAAACACGGCAATTGCAGTTCCCGTCCAAATACCAGTCATTGGAAGTGGAATTGCAACAAATATAAACACGCCAAGTTGTTTTAATAAAACTGCGCTTTTTTTATTTTTCCCACTGCCTTCTTCTTTATTTTCTCGCTTAACGGCATTCTCTGCTTTATCAGCAAAATATCCCTCAATTTTATATGCAAGTTTAGAAAATATTTTCACTCTCTTTATTAAATTTAAAACTGGCTTTAATAAAAAATATATTGGAAAAAAAACCAAAGTAGAACCAACGTAAGCAAGAAATAGAGAATACAAAAAATCAAAGCCAACATCACGGGCAAAAACTATTGCTCCTTTAAGTTCTATGAGTGGAATAAATGACATAATTACGGTTGCCAACCTATCGTTTCCCACTAATTGCTGTATGGTTTCAGTCATATTGCTCCTAAAAATTTGTTTTTTTTATTTAAATATAGTATAATATATATACTGAAAAAAATCAACTCAAATTAAAATAAAGGTTATTATGACAACACAAAAAATGTTATCTGTTATGAGAAAAGGCATAACTAAATACAAAATGATTAGTGATGGTGACAAAATTGCAGTTGGCGTTTCTGGGGGCAAAGATAGCGTCACCCTTTTGAAATTGCTTGCTGAATATAAAAGGTTTTCACCTGAAAAATTTGATTTAGTTGCCATTGCCGTTGACTTAAATTTTGAAGACAATAAAATAGACTTTTCGCCCATTAAAGAGCTTTGCGATAGTTTGAACGTGCCTTTTTATATTGAAAAAACAGATATAGGCACAATTGTATTTAGCATTAGAAAAGAGACCAATCCTTGTGCTTTATGTTCAAAAATGAGAAAAGGGGCATTAAACAGCCTTGCAAAAGAATTGGGGTGCAATAAAGTTGCTTTAGGGCATCATAGAGATGATGCGATTGACACGCTTATGCTTTCCCTTTTATACGAAGGCAGACTTTCAACTTTTGCTCCTAAAAGTTATCTAGATAAAATTGATTTAACTTTAATTAGGCCTATGATTATGGTAAAAGAAATGGACGTTATATCATATTCTAAAACTTTGCCTATAGTTAAAAGTTGCTGTCCTGCAAATAAGATGACTAAGCGTGAATACGTTAAAGACCTTATAAGCAATGTTGGAAAAGACATTCCAAACGTTAGAGACATGATGTTTACTGCTCTTTTCCATCCAGAAAGATATAATTTATTTGATAAGTTTGAAAAAGAGATTGATACAATTTTATAGCTACACAATTTAAAAAATTTAAGGGCAACTGTCGTTGCCCTTTTTAATTATCTTTTTTCTATATATGCAAGCACGTTTGTTCCTGTAAGTTCTTCAAGTTCATCCTTATCATGAACGGTGTTATCAAGCGAGTTTTTAATTAAAACTACTACAAATGCTATAACCACGCCTGCAAGTGCGCCTATTACAATGTATTTTGGCATACCATTACTTACCGAAACAGCAAACCTTGAATCATCTGTTCCTGCATTATCTGTTGGAATTAGTTTTATATTATAAGTGTTTGCAGTTTTTTCAAAATATTCTACAGATGCATCATAAACTGCTTTTAGTTTGTTTATAGCAACTTGTCCTTTTATATCTTGATAAGAAAGGGTAAAAATTAAACTATCTTCTTTATATTCAAATCCGATATTACTTGCTGAAATTTTATCTTTTGCTTCAGGATTACTTTGCAAATACTTTTGATTTGCAAGGTTAATATAATCTGTAGAAGTAAAATACTCTTCTAATTGAACGATAACCAAAAATGCAAGTGCCGCATTGTTCGTTTCAGTGGCTTCTTGACCTGATTGAAGTTCAGTTCTAAGAATTACAGAACGGCTTGCTTTATAAACGGGCTTTGAAGTTAAAACACCCATAAGCGTACCGACAAGAGTGACTAACACAACTATTAAAATCATTAGGAGAAGATTGGCTCTAACCAATTTGAAAAAGGAAAATCCTTTTTTGTTTCTAGCATTATTTTCCATTTTTATCTTTCTCCCTAACGAAATTTATAGAAGCAAGAACTTCGGCGCCAGTTATTCTTTCAAGTTCATCTTTATCTTTTATAGTGTTATCTAACATATTTCTGATATAAACCACCAAAAAAGCAAGTGCCACGCCTATAGCAAAAGCGATAATTGTTATTTTTGTTTTTGAAACGCTAGACACAACGCCATCGATTCCCAAACTATCAATATTTACAGCTAGTCCTGTAAAATATTGCTCAACACCTTTGCTACCTAAATCGTTATTCCAATAAAGTTCATGTTTATAAGCAAGAACTAAAATAAATACCTTTTCAACTGCATCTAACCTATTAGCATCTGTATAACTAACGGTATAAACCCAATTAGTTGCCTGTTCGTTTTTTGCAGTTTTTGTGCTTATTTCACCTACAGATAAAAAACTTTCGTCTTTAAGTGTTCCTGGTTGACTGCTATTTGGTCTTTCATATTTATTAAAGATATTATTATATTCTATGCTATCTATCTCGCCACTTGGTTTATAGGTTATTTGCTTTATAGGTGTTGCAAATTCTTTATAAAATTCTTCAATGGTTTTGTTTTGTGCATAATAATCTTGTTGATAGTTTTCTATCCACTCTAAGTAATAAGCATTTGCCCTATCAACAACCACGCCTTGCCCACAAAAATCTACAATCGTGTCTATGTAAAGACGCATTTCATTTATAGCAGTGGTAGTGTTTCCTTCAATATAGAAATTCACCTTTACTCCTGCCGTATATTTAGGTTTTTTGATAAAAGAATAGCCTATTCCTAACGATGTTGTAATAAATATGATGGCTAAAATCAAGAATAAATTCTTTTTAAGAACAAACAAAATGTTTCTTATTAAACTAGTTTCTTTTTGAATGCTTTGTTCTTTTTCCATAAACGTCCCCTATAAGTACTTTTGCAAAACCTCTTCCATTTGGTCAAACTTATCTAATATGCTTTGCGAAAGCGCAAGTTGATTTTTTGTTCTATCCACGTTGTGACCTGGGTAGTTGTTTCTAAAATACTTATCTCCCAAAATATAATCAGTTAAAAACCTTAAAGCAAGTTCAACAGCCATAGTAAACACGCCCAAGTTTAAAGTCTTTTTTTCAAGGTCGGTAAGTACGTTTCCTACCTGACCGATAAACCCTTTTGCAAATGCTTCATACTTAGCCATATCAAGTTCAACTAAGTCGCATCTTGCATCATCTTCTTTTCTTGTATTTGCGATAAAGCGAATTGCATCGCCAAAATCGTGTGCAATTGCACCCGGCATAACCGTATCTAAGTCTAAAACAGCAAGAACTTCTCCCGTTGTTTTATCAATGCTTACGTTATTGCTTTTTGTGTCATTATGAGTCACTCTATAAGGTAGCATTCCACTATCCAAATAATTTTGAAGCTCGCAAGCCTTTGTTTCAAACTCAAATAATTTGTCAATCTGCTTTCCAACTTTCTTTGCCCTTTTATAAGGGTCTATTTCCAACGCTTCTCTTAAAGCAACGTAACGCTTTTTAGTGTTGTGAAAGTTTGGTATTGTTATAAATAATGTCTCTGCTGGAAAATCACTTAAATCATCTTGAAATCTTCCAAATGCTATGCCCATCTTAGTTATCATATCTAAGTCGTCACAGCTATCATAAGTTGTTGAATTGTAGATAAAGCGATAACATCTCCAATATTCGCCACAATCATCAATTATATATGGGTGGTCCTCATCTCGAGAATAAAATGCTCTTAACACACCAGTTCTTGTAGATTCGCCACGTTCTAAAACCTTCATTTTTATATGGTTGGTTATGCGAATTATATTGTCCATAACCTTTGGTGGCTCTTTGAACACTTGCTTGTTTATCTTTTGCAAGATATATTCTTTGAGCACTCCATCTCTTATAAATGAAACTCTGAACGTGCTGTTTATATTTCCCGATATAATCTCTTTGCACCCGAAGTATGTGCCACCGATATCAAAAAGCGCACATATATCCTTAATAGTCATTCCACACCCCTTATTTGTTTACACAACTATTTTATTATTTTACCACAAATTTATAAAAATTGATATTATTTTATCGTTGTTTTTTTATTTTTATTAATTTTTTGTTATATTTTTAATTTTTTTGTCGTTTATTTGTATATTTTTATTACAAATTGATAGAGCAGCTTTTTTGTGTGAAACTATTATTATGGTTGCACCTTCAATACTCTTTAGATTATCAAGCACAATTTTTTCGGTATTTTCATCAAGGGCACTAGTTGCTTCATCAAGCAATAATATCGGTGCTTTTGTTAAAATTGCCCTTGCTATAGCAATTCTTTGCACCTGACCTTCGGAAAGCCCCACGCCGTTTTCACCAACTATCGTTTGTAAGCCTTGTGGAAGCTTATCGATAAATTCATTGCAACAACTTAAGTTGACTGCACGTTCTATCTCTTGAGCACTTGCCTCTCCGTTGATAAAAGTTATGTTATCTTTTAACGAACCACTGAATATCATATTGCCTTGTGGCACGTAAGAAAACATAGTGCGAGTGCTGTTGTCAAGCGCAACCTTTCCTTCTTGCGTATCCAAATAAACGCAACCGTTATCCAAGGAATATATACCAAGCAAAAGTTTTATAAGCGTGCTTTTTCCTACACCAGAAGCACCCGTTATGGCAACAAAGTCACCCTTTTCAATATATACGGACGCTCCCTTCAAAACGCTATCTCTGTCATATGTAAAATCAACGCTGTCAACGACAATGCCTTTTAGCGATTGATATGTTTTTTCTCTATCAATCGTTTTATGTTCCGGCTCATTTTCCACTTGTTCCATTTCAATCAGCCTTTCTGCAGATGCAAGCATTGAATAATATTTTGGCATTACGTTTGAAAGGGATATAAAAGGAACTTGAACGTTGTTTACAAGTTGTAAAATCGCAGATAGCGAGCCATAACTTAACACGTTTTTTAATATTTTTATACCACCAAAGATGAGTGCAAATAAATATCCTGCACTAAAAATCATGTTATAAAATGAATGACCCAACACACCATAGTTATGTCTTTTCATTTTTATAGAATAATTTTCTTCTTGCAATTCATTTGCTTTCTTTTCTATTTTTGAATTGACCGAAAACACCTTAATTGCCAAAATATTTTCTATACATTCTTGCATAAAAGAACGAATTTTTCCATCAGTTTCTTGTGTTTTTTTATGATAAGATTTTAATCTGCCACGCAAAAACGTTAAAACTAAAAAAACAAGCAGTCCAGCAACGGTAAACGCAATGGCAAAAACCCAATCTATTAAAATCAAAGTGATAACTGCAAGAACAAGCCTTGTCATTGCCGAAATTATAGTTGGCAAAATTGTTGAAACGCCTTCACTTATAACCGACACGTCACTAGTAAGCCTTGTCATAAGTTCTCCACTATGATAGTTTGTAATCTTGTCGTGCTTTTTCATTAAAATGTCTTTAAATAGCAAAGATTTATACCCTATCTCAAGGCATGCTTTGATATTTTCGGTAAGTAGACCTGTAAACATTCTAAATGCAAACTGAAAAATTACAACAACAATAATTGCCACGGCAAAAGATATTAACCTTTGCAAGTCCTTATATATTGTGGCACTATCGATAATTTCTTTAATAAAAAGTGCAAAAACTATGGATAAAGCCGAAAAAAGCGCATTTGCAATTAGCAAAACTATAATTTTTTTGTTTTGCGACTTAGAATTTTTCATTATCCATTTTAATGCATTATTATTCTTCATTATAATATTCCTAAAAATAAAAATTTGTGCTTTTATTATATCATATTTTTGACAAGCAATAAACATTTTTTGCTAGATTTTTTGTTTTTTTAATCTCGTTTTATAATTTTTTTATTCATTTGCTTAGAATGTTGCTTTCATTTGCCTTTTGTGTTATAATTTTTCTATGCAAACTTTTATGTGTAAATTAAACAATTTAATCTTAAACTTAAGGCAAAAAACAAAGGGGCTTGTTTATTCGTGGTTTATGCCATTAATATCAAGTCTTATTGTTTTTATGTTTTGGATTGCAGATTTGCAAGTTTTTGGGCTTTTAGCCGTCGTTTTAATAACTTGCTTTGTTTTAACTATATATGATGATTTGTTGCCAATATTAGGTCTTATGTTTATGATTCCTATGGTTTTTAGAAACACCACCGTTGCTTTTGAAAAAGAGCTTGTTCCTTGCATTATAATTTTTGCACTTTTAGTTTTGGCACTTGTTTTTCATTTTATTAAATATCCAATCAAACAAGCCAAACTAGACAAATTCTTTTTTGTGATTTTATCTATAAATTGCATTTGTTTAATAGGTGGTCTTTTTTCTGGCAACGCAAAACATTATTTTGATGGTGCAGGTATTTTTGTTATGGCAGGCATAGTGCCACTAGCAATTCACTTTTTCTTTTATAACAAAGTTAAAGTCAACAATGATATTGACATTAGAAAATATATATGCTTTTGTTTTATAATAGCAATTTCTCTTGCCTCAGCCGAGCTTTGTTTTGCAAAGCTACACATAGAACTTTATGGTCACGAAAAACATGGCTACGTGCCTGGTGGTTTTTGTTGGGCAAACTCTAACCACGTTGCAAGCCTTGTGCTAATTGCAGTTCCTTTATGCGCTTATATGATGCTTTCTTCAAAGCGAATTTGGGCTTGGTTTATTGAACTGTTGTTTTTATATTTAACTGTGTTTTTATCTGGAAGCGATGGCGCTTTTGCCACGATAGGTTTATTCACACCATTTTTAATGTATGTTGTTTATAAAAACGCATATAGACACAACTTGCCTGTGATAAGATTAGTCTTTTTCTTCTTAATTTCAATGGCAGTGCTTGTTTTTGCTTTTCTTTGTTTGTTTGACAGTGCCGTTCTTTTAGATTTTATCACTTCTTCTTCTAACGATACTGGAAGAAGCGTTCCTTATGAAATGTCCATTAAAGCATTCTTAAGCTTTCCTATTTTTGGAATAGGCTTAGGTGGTGGCAACGCAGCTTTAGAAGCAGTTAAGAACACTCTTGACTACAACGGCTTTTACCACTCAACCTTTTTCCACGTGCTTGCATGCACTGGTGTGGTTGGTGTTATCGGCTATATATTCTATTACGTGGCAAGAATGAAATACCTGCTAAATAACGACACAATGCTTGGTAAATTTGCTTTATATTCTTTTATAATGTTTGGGCTTTATGCCTTAATAGAAAATAGCGAATTTAATATCGTTCTTATGTTTATGACAACGCTCATCACCATCGTTGGTCTTATAAATAAAAAAGGTAGCGACGATAAGCCACTACCTTTACTATTAAAAATTCCTAAATTTTATTTCTAAAATCAATTTTATAAGTAGGAACAAGCGCACTGACTAATTCTTTCATATTGTCAACTTCGCCATCTGCTTGTTTGCCTAACTGCTTAACTTTTTCGAATAAATCTTTGTCGATTTCCAAAGGCTTGCCTATGGAAATCATTTTATTTTCAGTCTCTTGCAAACCTTCTTCTTCCATAAGACGTTCTTCATAAAGCTTTTCACCCGGTCTTAAGCCGATAACCTTAATGTCTATATCAACGTTTGGCTCAAAGCCAGAAAGCCTTATAAGATTTTCAGCAAGGTCATAAATTCTAACAGGTTCACCCATATTCAAAACGAATATTTCGCCACCCTTTGCATAAGCTCCTGCTTGCAACACCAAACTTACAGCTTCAGGTATGGTCATAAAATATCTAACTATATCTTTATGCGTGACCGTGACAGGACCACCTGCTTTGATTTGACGTTTAAATAATGGAATTACCGAACCATTTGACCCTAAAACGTTTCCGAACCTAACGGCAACGTATTCTGTGTCGTATTTTTTATCCATTGCTTGAATAATCATTTCGCAAATACGTTTTGTTGCACCCATTATGTTTGTTGGGTTAACAGCCTTGTCAGTGCTTATCATAACAAATCTTTGAGTGCCGTTTTTACCTGCCGCTTCAGTCACGTTAAACGTTCCCATAACGTTGTTTTTAACTGCTTCATTAGGACTTGCCTCCATAAGTGGCACGTGTTTATGCGCTGCTGCGTGGAAAACCACTTCCGGTCTATATTGCTCAAAAATACTGTTTATTTTCTTTTTATCTCTTACGCTTGCTATTAAAACTATAAGGTTAAGATTTGGAAGATTTCTTACAAGCTCTTGCTGAATATCATAAGCATTGTTTTCATAAATATCAACTATGATAAGAAGATTTGGATTATGATATGCAATCTGTCTGCAAAGTTCGCTTCCTATCGAGCCACCACCACCTGTGACAAGCACGGTTTTTCCTTCAATATATCCTAATATGTCATCTAAATTAACCTTTACTTGTTCTCTGCCTAAAAGGTCGTCTATCCCAACTTCTTTAATATCAGAAACTGAAATTCTGCCTGTGTTTTGTGGCATTATTCCCGAAATAGTTTTTATTTTACAACCTGTTTTTTGTGCATCTAAAATTATCCTACTTACAACCTTTCTGTCAGCCGTTGGCATTGCAATAATAATTTCTTGCACGTTATATTTTTTTGCATAATGCTCAATCTCAAAAGTATTTCCAACAACTTTTACACCACTAACGTATCTATTTATCTTATTGATATCGTCATCAAGTGCACATACTGGGTCCATATCCGAATTGATAGAAGTTCTAAGTTCCCTAATAATGTTAGCACCCGTGCTACCTGCACCAACGAGCAACACTTTTTTATAGCCATCGGCTGCAGCCTTTTTATTAAGATATTTTTTAAGCGAATTTTTAAGCCTTGGTAAAAACCTTGTTAAAAAGATTAACATATATGTAAAAAAGGTTGAAATAATTGCCCAAGAATACCCAACTTCTTCGCACACGGCAGAAACAAACATATTATAAAACAAGAATAAAATTGCAGCACAGCCAAGTCTTATGGCTTCCCAAAACCCTGCAAATGCCCAGATTCCTGTATATAGCCCTAGAACTGCGTTAATGAATATAACAAAGCCAACACCTATTAATAAAAAGGTCAAAGTGTCTTCAAGGGCAAATTTAATATTGTTCGTTAAGGCACGCATTATTAAATAATACGAAAGAGAAGTAATTATAATATCCATTAGGATAAATAACACTGATTTTAAATATTTATTCATCTTTTCTCCCACTTAATCTAAATATTTTGAAATCTCATTTTTTAAATTTTCTTTATTTAAGCCGTTATCTTTCATTTGCGTATCGATAAATCCGTGACAAACAAACTTGTCTTTAACGCCCATAATCGATAGCTTTACGTTTTCGCCTAGGTTTGAATAATAAGTGCTTACCATACTTCCAAAACCACCGATTATACTATTTTCTTCAAGCACGATAACTGCACTTTTCTTTATTTTGTTTAACGTTTTTTCGCACATCGGCTTAATCGACCTAACAGAAATAACGCCAACATCATTTAAACTTTCGGCACACTCTTTTGCAAGAGCAAGCATATTAGGCCCTACTGCTAAAATGTTTACCTTTTCTCCTTTTTTAATAGTAGTCCAAAGATTTTCAATATCTATCTTTACAAGCTCTTGTGAAATTTTTGAATTTTTAGGATATCTAATTGCCACAGGACAATTTAAAGATAGTGCATAGTCAATAAAGTCATCAAGTTCTTCCGTCGTGTTTGGTGCTAAAATCTTCATATTAGGCAAATGCGAAAGATAACTAATATCAAACACGCCCTGATGAGTTTTTCCATCTTGCCCGACAAAACCTGCCCTATCAATACAAAATACTATAGGCAAATTTTGAATACATACGTCGTGCAAGATTTGGTCGTATGCTCGTTGTAAAAAAGTGGAGTACATAGCAACCACAGGCTTTAATCCACCCATCGCCATGCCTGAGGCAAGCGTTATTGCATATTCTTCTGCAATTCCAACGTCAATAAAGTTATTAGGATTTTGTTTTTCAACAACGCTAAGACCTGTGCCACTTGCCATTCCTGCCGTTATGGCAACAATTTTATTGTCTTTTTCAATAAGGCTATTTAGCTTTTGACCGAGAGTAATGCCGAAGTTGCCGTTATCAACTTTAAATCCTGCCCCAACTCCGTGATATGCATCGGCATGCTCTTCTGCATCTTTTAGTCCCTTACCTTTTTTTGTTTTTATATGAAGTAGAACTGCCTTATTCTTAGCAACTAATTTAACTCTTTCTAAAATAGTTGTCATGTCTTTTACGTCGTTTCCGTCAACGATGCCGACGTATTTAAAACCATAAGACTCAAAATAATCGTTTTTGTTTATAACCCTTTTAATAAAATCTCTAAATCTTGCAAGCCCTTTTGTAATAAAGGAATTACCAAAAATTTTTCTTATAATTTTTTTACTGCCCACGTAGCCACGTTTTGTGGTGCTTTTTGAGAGCATTCTATAAAAACCATTTTTGTTTTTCGAAATGGACATTCCATTATCGTTTAAAATAACTATAAAATTTTTAGGTTTAACGTGAGATTCAGCCATGGCTTCTAAATTTAAGCCGTTAGCAAAAGAAGCATCCCCCACAACACAAATCACAGTGTAATCTTGTTTTTGCTTATCACGAGCAAAGCAATAACCTAGCCCAGCCGATATAGAAGTTCCCGCATGCCCTGCAGAAAAAGCATCGTAAGGGCTTTCTGTCACGTCTGGAAAACCAGACAATCCCCCGTCTAGCCTTATGCTATAAAAATCATCTTTTCTGGCTGACAAAATCTTGTGTGTATAGCATTGGTGCCCAACGTCAAAAATCAATTTATCTTTAGAAAAATCAAACACTTTGTAGAGTGCAATCGTTGCATCCACCATACCCAAATTAGCCGATAGGTGCCCACCGTTTTGATTAACCGTTTTAATTATTTGTTCCCTAACGTCGGTTGCAAGCACTTCAAGCTGTTTAATATTAAGTTTTTTAACGTCTACACACTTGCTCTCCAACGACAAAATTCCCCTACTTTCATTACACTTAGCATATGCTCTTATTAATATAATCACACAATATATCAATATAAATTATATTACAAATATATTTAATTGTCAATCCATAAATAAAAAATTAACCGATATTGATATTTTTTTTGTGTTTTTATGTAATTTTTTACTTTTTTTGGTAGTTTTTAGTAAAATATAGTATTTGCTTTAATTACGCTTGACTTAGTTTATATTATTAAGTTAAAATATGAAAAAAATCTTGTTTTAAGGTGACTATATGATAAAAGGCAAAGTTTTAAACGATTATGCTGAACTAATAATTAAAATAGGTGTTAACTTGCAAAAAGGACAAGGGCTAGAAATTTCTTGCCCTACACAAAATAGAGATTTTGTTATTGCTCTTACTAAAGCTGGCTATAAGGCAGGTGCAAGCATAGTTAGAGTTAGGTGGCAAGACCAAGAAATTGACAAACTTTCTTACACTTATGCTGACACAAAGCAGTTATGCGAGCTTCCAAAATGGCTTATAGACAGCAAAAACTATCTTGTTGAAAAGAACTTTTGTTACGTTGCCGTAAGCGCCGATGACCCAGAGGCATTTAAGAATATTCCTGCAGAAAAATTGTTTGCCGTTTCTAAAGCAAGGGCAAAAGCATTAAAAAAGTTTTCTGATAATATGATGGCAAATTCTATAAGGTGGTGCGTGGTTTCCGTGCCTACGTCTGCATGGGCAAAAAAAGTTTTTCCTAACCGAAAAGATGCCGTTAAACTTCTTTCAAATCAAATTGAAAGCGCCATGCGCTTAAATCAAGAAAATCCGACTATTGCTTGGGAAAAACATATTAACGTGCTTAACAGCCGTGCAAAATTTTTAAATAATGCCGAGTTTGAATATCTACATTTTAAAAGTAGTAATGGCACAGACTTAAAAGTGGGGCTTGCAGATAATCACGTTTGGACTAGTGCTTTAGAAAAAGCAAAGGACGGGGTATATTTTATGGCAAACATGCCAACCGAAGAAATATTTACTGCCCCACACAGAGAAAAAGTAAACGGCATTTTAAAAAGTGCTCTTCCACTTTGCTCAAACGGTCAGATTATAGATGATTTTTCTATAACTTTTAAAGATGGAAAAATTGTAGATTTTTCAGCAAAAAAAGGATATGATGCACTTAAAGGTCTTATAAATACAGACAGTGGAACTAAAAGACTTGGCGAAGTTGCACTAATTGGTAAGAACTCACCTATAGCAAAAAGCAACGTGTTGTTTTATAACACCTTGTTCGATGAAAATGCAAGTTGCCACTTAGCCATCGGCAAGGCATACCCAACAACTATTAAAAATGGTGATAATCTTTCAATAAAAGAACTTGAAAAGCTTGGTGCAAACGATTCACGTGAACATGAAGATTTTATGATTGGAACAGCTGACCTTTCGGTTGTTGGCATTAAAAAAGACAAAACCACCATCACTTTATTTAGCGATGGCGAGTGGGTTATTTAACTTTTGCTATAAAATAAAGGACAATGATAATCATCATTGTCCTTTTTAATTTTTTTAAATATCAATACCCTATTGTCGTTGCAAAAGATAAAACTAATAAAGTTAATATAAATATCGCTATTTGAATTTTATACGTCCACTTAAGCCACTTTCCATAAGATACGTTTGCCATAGAAAGACCTATTAAAAGCACAGGATTAGTTGGCAAAATCATATCTGTGAAACCATCTGCCATACAATACGTTAAAATGACAATTGAAGGAGAAATTCCAAGCTCACTACAAATTGGCACTATAATTGGCATAATTAACATAATTTTTGCTGAAGCCGAACCTATAAACACCTGCAAAACTAAAATCAAAAAATAAATTAAAAGCACGCACAAAAATTTTGGTTTGCCACTCAAAAAGCTAACAACTTCATTTGTTATCGTCCCTATAATAAAGCCTTCATCAAGCACGTATTTAACAGAAGATGCAAGTGCAATTAAAAATACTGCAGGGAGCATAGATATTGCGCCAAACAAAAAGTCTTTTAACACCTTTTTCTTACTATTGCTAACAACAAGTCCAGAAACAATTCCACCAATTAAAAAAACGACTGCTAAAATAGGTATTGCAAAATCTGATATGGCTCTAATTGATGCAATCAAAATTAAAACCAAAAATGCAATCCCTAGAAAAATTGCATAAGTCTTAAACAATTTTTTATCATCTAGATTTTCTTCTAGTTTAAGGTCTAAACTTTTAAGTTTTTCTCTATCTATATCAAACGTCAAAGACTTGTTTGGGCATAAAGTTATTTTTCTTGCGTAAGTTATGATAAATATACACACTAAAGCGTAAACCAAAGCAAAAAACACAATTCTGAGCCACACGCCGTCAAGCACTGCAACGCCAGCCATCTGTGATGCAAGCCCTACAGAAAAAGGGTTTGTTATTGCAGAAGAAAAACCAAAACACGCTGAAAGCATGCACACGCCAAGTCCTATCATAGAATCATATCCGAGCGAAAGCATAAGCACAATAACTATAGGCAAAAGTGCAACAAGCTCTTCAAACATGCCGAAAAAAGAACCAAACGCCATAAAGAACAAAATAGCAATCATGATAATCGTTGTCTTTTTATTAGCAAAAAACTTTAATGCCCTGCTTATAAGCGCCTTTAAGCCACCTGTTTTTTCCATTACGTTAAAACAGCCTGACATAACCAAAAGAAATAAGCTTATCATAATGATGGTAAGTCCTGCGTCACTTGCAAAAACCAAAACAGGCGCTAAAATTATCTTCCAAATAGGCACTCCACCTTCTTTATTTAGATAATGAAAAGAACCAGCAATAATATTTTTATTTTCATCTAATAAATATTCGCCTGTTGGCACGATGTAAGTAAGCACCCCAACCGACAGTAAAATTAAAGATAAAATTACAACTATTATGATAAACGAGCGCAAATTTATTGCGCTAAACGCCTTTTCTTTTGTTTGTTTTTCCATAATTTCCCCTAATCTTTTAGTTGTTTGTTAAGTTGTATAAAATTTCACTTGCATTATACCATAGCACGCAACTTCTTCTATTTTCAGGCACAAAATACCAAAGCACTTTGTTTTCATAAACCTCAAAGTCTTCTCCTGCCCCAAATAGCAAGCGATAAATTGCTTTTATAGGAAAGAATTTTTCTATTTGTTCGCCGTCACAAGTTCCTTTGTAAAATAGCCCTTTTCTGTTAAGTGTGCACACTCCATAACCAGCAACCCTCATAAAAGACTTTCCGTCAACAGATGGAAGTTTTAACGTCACTTTACTTTCAAGAGTATAATTTTCATCAAGTTCAATTTGCGTTTTAAGCAAATCTTTTTGATAGTCATACCACTCGGCAAAATTATTAAACGGTTTATTGTCTATAAAAGCATATCTATCGTTTAAGGTTGCCCTTAAACCACACTCTGTGCAGAAAACGTCCCTTTTATATGTGACGAGTGAAAGCCTTTTTCCACAATGTGGACACGTATATAAAATATTTTCCAAACCTTCTGCAAGGTCTTGTTGCTTATATCTAAATTCTTTGCGATTTTCAAGCCATTCAAAATCGTTGTAATTTAAAGCGCTTTCAATTTTGGTTTTAAGTTGTTCTTCTGTTATTTCTTTAATTTCCTCAGCCGATACAAGTTGATTTAGTTCAATTTCAACCGTTGATTTTTTGCGCCAACCATTTGCCCATTTTGGATAAGCAAAATATCCACCGTCTATTTTTATAGTATAAATAGGCACTCCCATCTTTTTAAAGAATTTATGCGTTGTAGGTTGAATATCTTCAAACTTTCCAACAGTTGAAAGCCTTGCTTCTGGCATCATTATCAATATGCCGTTTTCGTTTAATACTTTTATGCAGTTTTTAGCGTTTTCAATGTCACTTGTAAACATACTCTTAGGGAAAGTCCCTAATTTTTTTAACAAACCTGCCAAATCTTTTCTATAATAATATAACCTTGCCATTAATATATTAGGCTTTTTATTAGCAAGTAGAGCATAAGCATACAAAAAGTCTACAAACGAGCCGTGGTTGCATAAAACTATTGCTGGGCCTTTTACATCGGCGCTCAACTTTTTAATAATTTTAACTTTACTTCTTCTGTAAAAGAAAGCACCTATCCTTAAGAAAAAGTACACGAATGGATTAGGTTTTTTAGCAATTACTTCTGAGTTTTGTTTAAATGCGTGTTTTTTAACATATTCATTAAATTTTTTATAAATTTTCTTTTTATTTATTGCAAAGATAATAACTAGTAATACGATAATTGCAAAAACCACTATAGAAACCGCCCAACTCATAGCCGTTGCCAAATGTCCAAGAGCAACGCCCACAAAAATAGATGGAATAGAACCAATCGTTGTGATTATAAAATACCTTGGATATTTTAAGTTTAACGAACAAGCAAATATGCAAATTACACCTAGTGGAACTGCTGGCAAAACGTATAAAAGCAATATTAAAAGCACAACCCTTTTGGAAGTCCTAAGCCAATCAAAATCAAGGTCTATATCTTTTTGCATTGATTCCATGCCACTTTTGCCAAAAATCTTATAAGCAAGGTAAATTAAAGAATTTCCAACCATGATACCTATAAGACAAATTAATATGCCATGCCATACGCCGTAGCCCATGCCAGCCAAAACTTGAACAGGTTCTTCTGGCATAAATGGAATAACTACCTGCATCATTGAAAGTATGCTTAAGGTTATACAGCCACGAAGTCCAAAACTTCTAATGAGCTCTACAAACTCTTCTTGGTCTAAATCTGCAGAAAATAGCTCTTTAACAATAATCCTATTATCGCCAGAAAACATAAACCAAAACAAGCCTGCCACTGCAAGCATTGTTAAAACTATGGATAAAATTTTAATTTTTAGGCTTTTGTTCATAGTCTAGTTTTTTCCTTACACACTACTTATATTTAAATATAATAGCATAATTACATAAATAAGTCAACCAGCGCACCTACGCACCCTAGTTTATATAAGCAATTATATACTATTTATTGTTGTTAAGTCAACAAAATTTAAGTTTAAATGATAATTTATTTATATAAATTATTTGGAAACATTTACTTGATTTTATTTACAAAATTTGATACAATTTTTATAGTTTTTAGGAGAATTATGTATAACTTTTTTATAACTAATCAAAACTTAAATGGTCAAATGGTTAAAATTAACGGCGCTGACTTTAATCATATTAAAAACGTTCTTCGCATGAAAGTGGGAGATAAATTTTTAGTTAGTCTTGATAGTAAAAGCAGTCTTTGTGAAATTGCAAGTTTTGAAAATGACTTTTTGCTTGCACAAATTATAGAAAAAGATTGTTATGACACAGCACTTCCTATTGAAATTTATTTATTTCAAGGCTTGCCAAAAAGCGACAAGTTAGAACTTATTATTCAAAAAGCCGTTGAACTTGGTGCAAAAGAAATTATTCCTGTACAAATGGAGCGCTCTATTGCTAAAATAGAAGGCAATAAAATAAAATCTAAAACCGAGCGTTTTAACGCCATTGCAGAAAGTGCTGCAAAGCAAAGTAAAATGGCTTTTATCCCAATGGTAAAAGAGCCTATGTCCTTTGATAACGCTATAGATTTTGCAAAAACTCTTGACGTTCTTCTTATCCCTTACGAAAATCAAGAAGGAATAAAAAGCACAATATCTGCCCTTCAAAAAATTAAAAAGGGTGACAAAGTGGGCATATTTATAGGTCCAGAAGGTGGTTTTTCTCAAAAAGAAGTTGAACTTGCTGAAAAAAACGGCTATTTAATTTCTTTAGGCAAAAGGATTCTTCGCACCGAAACAGCATCTATAACGGCAATGTCAATGCTTATGTTATATGCCGAAATGAACTTAAATTAATGATTTTTTTTAAAATATAAAAGAGTATGAACTCTAAAACGAGTGCATACTCTTTATTTTTAGCCTAAATATTTAGTAAAATCTTGCTTTATATTTTCAAACAATTCTAATGCAGAGTTTTGGTCTTTTGCCTTTATTGAATAATAAACTTTAAGCTTTGGCTCTGTGCCACTAGGTCTAACACAAACAAAGCTTCCGCCTTCAAGTTCATAATAAACGGCATTTACCTTTTCAGAATTTATTGGCTTTATGCTCCCGTCAGATAATCTTGCCTCGGCCTTAGAATAATCCCTAGTTTCAACAACGTTAATTCCACCGATAGCATCAATCTTTAAGGTTTTCATATTATCAACAACGGCGTTCATTTCCTTCATTGCATTTAAACCACTATATGCAGTGCTGATATTAGTGTCAAAAACATATCCATACTTATTGTAAATATCATTAAGTCTTTGATAAACACCAATGCCTTTATACGTATAATAACAAATCATTTCTGCAAAAAGCATGCTTGCAACAACTGCATCTTTATCTCTACAATGCGTTCCCCTTAAATAGCCACAGCTTTCTTCAAATCCAAAAATAAACTTACGCTTACCAGTGTCGTCAAGTTGTTTAATTTTTTCGCCGATAAACTTAAACCCAACAGGCGTTTCAATAAGTTCAACACCATAATCATCAGCAATAAGTTTAGCAAGCGAAGTTGAAACAAAGCTCTTTACCACAAACCCTTTTGGGCTAAGTTTTTCACTTTCTTTTAGTCTTGTTAAAACGTAATCTAAAAGCAAAGCACCCGTTTGATTGCCCGATAAAGCAACAAATTCGCCTTTATCGTTTCTTACGGCAACGCCAAGCCTATCACAGTCTGGGTCTGTGCCAAAAACAACGTCTGCACGTTTGAAATCAGCCATTTTAATCCCTAACCCAAGTGTCTCTTTAACTTCTGGGTTTGGCACGTTTACCGTGCTAAACTCTGTGTCAGGTGCAGTTTGTTCTGGAACAAGAGTCACCGAAATACCAATTTTTTTAAGAATTGTCGTCACTGGTATATATCCACTGCCGTGAACAGGCGTATATACAAGTTTAATTGTTTTACCTATTTTTTTAACTTCTTTTGGTGATAAGCAAAGTTTTTTGATTTGTCTATAATATTTTTTATCAATAGATTTACTTACTGCTTTAATCAATTTTTCTTTTGAGTTGTCACATAAAATCTTGTCGCTTAACACGTCGCCAATTTGGTTAATATACTGGGTGACTTTTGCCGTTGCTTCTATCGCTAATTGTGCACCATCTTCGCCATAAACTTTATAACCATTGTATTCTTTTGGATTATGGCTTGCCGTTATCATAATACCTGCTATCGCTTTCATTTCCCTAACAGCAAAAGAAAGCATTGGCACAGGATGAACTTCTGAAAATAAATACGCCTTTATCCCGTTTGAAACGAGAACAAGTGCTGATGCAAAAGCAAATTCATAAGACATTCGCCTTGTATCGTAAGAAATAACTACTCCACGCTTTTTAGCGCTTTCACCTAAAGTCTTTATGTATTCTGCCAAACCTTGCGTTGCCCTTTTTACAGTATAAACGTTCATCATATTTATACCCATTCCAATAAAACCACGCATTCCTGCAGTTCCAAACTCTAAGTCTTTGCCAAAACGATATTCAATTTCTTTTTCATCAGTAATATCTTTTAACTCTTTAATTTCCTTTTCGTTTAAGACTTTGCTTGAAATCCAATGCTCATATAATTTTTTATACATCTTTATCCCCTTATTAAGTTTATATATTTTATAGTATTAACAAATTTAAAATATGTAAGATATAATTTAATTATACAAATTAACATCGATTATGTCAAAGATTTTTAATTTTTATATGCCCATAAATGCCTTTTTTTTACTAATAATATTTTTTCCTTAAAATTTTTCAAAAATAATTTGTAAACAGTTGACATTAAAATAACATTTTGATATAATTCATTAGCATTGTTTACAGCATAACGGGTGCGGGTGTAGTTCAATGGTAGAATTCCAGCCTTCCAAGCTGGCTGCGTGGGTCCGATTCCCATCACCCGCTCCAAACATTAATTTTAAGTTGGGGACTCTAGTTATGCACCTGTAGCTCAGTTGGATAGAGCATCGGCCTTCTAAGCCGAGGGTCAGGGGTTCGAATCCCTTCAGGCGCACCATAATGGCGGATGTAGCTCAGTTGGTTAGAGCGCAAGATTGTGGTCCTTGAGGTCGTGGGTTCGATTCCCATCATCCGCCCCACTAAAAATTAGGGGTATCGCCAAGCGGTAAGGCACTGGATTTTGATTCCAGCATTCGTAGGTTCAAATCCTGCTACCCCTGCCAATTTGATTCATTAGCTCAGTCGGTAGAGCACGTGACTTTTAATCACGGTGTCCGGGGTTCGAATCCCCGATGGATCACCAAACTAAGATGCACATCTAAGATTTTAGATGTGCATCTATAAAAAATTAAATAACTGCCATTAGCTCAGTTGGTAGAGCACCTGACTCTTAATCAGGGTGTCCGGGGTTCGAGTCCCCGATGGCGGACCAAAAAGCACTGATACACTTTTGTGTGTCGGTGCTTTTTTATTTATCTATCAAGGGGGCTCGAATATGGAACCACTTTTGAAAAAAGTGCTTTGCCTTAGCAAAGTAAAATGTCCAGTGGACATTTTAGTGGGTAGGTCGCACAGGCGAGAGTCCCCGATGGCGGACCACGTCGAAGCAAGACCAATAGGCCAGTGTTTCTTTTTTACAAAAAAACACTGACCTAAAGTCTGCTTCTACTTTTTGCAAAAAGTTCTTTCGATACTTTTTGCAAGTTTTTTATTTTATACAAAAGTCTTTGATGACAAAATTTTTTTATCGCTTTTTTATTTGTTAAAATATTTTAAATATGCTTGCAATTTTTACATGAAAAACTATATAATAATTATATGGATAAATTATTTGACAAAACCTATTATAGATTAAATGATAAAGTTCACAAGGTAATTA
>JAZKZI010000054.1:0-42299 GCA_045612585.1 Christensenellaceae bacterium
GTATAGCGTTGACAGTATTTACGGTTATATGTAAAATTGAAATAAAAAAAGAAAAATAGGAGACGTTTTTGGTAATGAAAACAGTAAATCCGAATGCAACAAAAGAAGTACATAAGGTTTTAGAATATTTTGAAAAGATAGGTAGATTTGATAAAGAAACACAACTTGAATACTTAAATAACGTTAATAAAATTATCATAGAAAAACAACAAGCAAGCAGTTTAGATGAAAAAAAATATAATGCTTTATATATTAAGCTTAGCTTTTTAATCGGTTTAATATTGCTTATCATTGTTTTGTAAAGGAAAACATGGAAATTGATATAATTTTTAAGATTGCTGCAATTGGAATTTTGATTACAGTAATAACGCAAATATTAAAAAAAAGCGATAGGGATGATATTGCAACATTAGTAGCACTTGCTGGACTGATAATTGTTTTGACTTTGGTTATAAACATGATTAGTGACCTTTTTGAAAATATTAAAAATATTTTTAATTTATATTGATGCTAAAGTTAGTTGCAATTGCCTTAATTTTTGGCGTTATTATAATATATTTAAAAAATATAAATAGTGAAGTTGCTCTGCTTGCTTCTATCGGTGCTGGAATTATAATCATATTTTACGTGCTTGAATATTTGTTTAGTGCGTTTTCGTTTATTAATCATTTGGTAGAATGCAGTGGGGTTGACAAAGATCTGTATACTATTATATTTAAGATTACAGCTATTGGATATCTGATTGAATTTGGGGCAAGTACTATGCAAGATTTTGGTTTAAATAGTTTGGCAAACAAACTAATTTTTGCAGGAAAAATTATTATTTTGAGTATGTCACTTCCAATTATTTATTCTGTATATAACTTAATTATTGGTATTTTAACATGAGAAAAGCAATTTATCTGTTGTTAATATTTCTAGTCGTAATTTTTTCATTTAATACAACGACTACTGTTTGTGCAGACACGCTATCTGAAAACATTGATGAGCAATTGAAAAATTTGGACTTATCTCAATTTGAAAGTTTTTTTAACAATATTAAAGACTTGCCAAACAATATTGATTTTTTTAGCTACGTAAACGGGTTATTGGAGGGAAAGTATGACTTAAAATTTGATAATATTTTTTCGTATTTATTTAAATTATTAATTTCAAATATTGCTAATTTCATACCAAGCTTTGTTTCAATTATTGCTATAGCGCTACTTTGTAATTTATTGCAAAAAATTAAGAGTAATATTGCAAGTGATGGCATTGGTGAAATAATAGTTTTTGTTTGTTTGCTTAGCATAATAGTGCTTTTATCAAGCCAAATAATTTCATTATGGAAAAACACTAAAATCATTATAGAAAATATAGCGAAATTAAGTGAAATTATGTCACCTATAATACTAACTTTGATGGTTGCTTCAGGTGCAAACGTGTCGGCTTCAGTATATAAACCAGCTGTGGCATTTTTATCTAATGGAGTTATTAGTGTTTTTCTTTATGTTATCATGCCATTGATTGCAATTATGATAATTTTTTATATTGTATCAAGTTTTTCTACTACGGCAAAACTAAGCAAATTTATAGATGTTTCGGTAAGCGCCGTTAAGTGGATAATAGGTTTAATTATAACAATTTTTACTGTTTTTTTATCTGTGCAAGGAATCACAAGTGCAACGTTTGATGGTATATCAATAAAAGCCACTAAATACGCTATTTCAAATTCAATACCACTTGTAGGGGGTTTTATAAAAGATGGTTTTGATTTAGTTGTTGCGGGAACGGTTTTAATTAAAAATGTTATTGGAATTACAGGTGCTTTTGCATTATTTTATATAATTTTATCACCATTGTTGCAAATTGTTGCATTTTCGTTACTATTAAAACTTTTGTCGGCAATACTTCAACCAATAGCAGATAATAAAATTATTGGTTTTTGTGATGGCATGTCTAAATGCATATCATATTTATCAGTTGTGCTTATTTCTGTTGGTTTTATGTTATTTATTACGATACTATTGATTACTTTTTCTGCCAATGCATTTATTTGATATGAAAGAATGGATTATAAGCATAACTTCAATTGTTTTAATTACAAGTGTTTTGAGTTTAATTTTGCCACATGGCAAAATTGGAAAATTTATCAAAGGTGTCTTTTCCATACTATTTATGTTTGTTGTAATTAAACCTATAACTTATTTTAAGGAAGAAAGTTTTAATTTTGAAGACTTTATAAATACAGATGAAATAATTCTACAGGATAATTATCTTGACTATGTATATTGTAAAAGAGTTGAAGATTATAAAGCAAATTGTGTGAAAATTATAGAAAAACTTGGCATTAAAAATTCAGTTGTAAATATTGATTATATTATAGATGAAGTTCAAAAATTAAAAATAAATTTTATAAAGATAAATTTGCAAAATTCAGTTATTATTTCAGACAAGCAGCATATAAATATTAAAGAAGAGATAATCACTGAAATTGCATCTTATTTGAATATAAATAAAAATTCGGTGATAATTTATGAATGAAATAAATAAAAAAACAAAATTAATTTCAAGTTTTTTGGATAAAATTAGGTCAAATAAAAAAATACAATACATAATTTTTTTAGTTTTTTTAGTAATAATTGGGGCTATATTGATTTTTGGATATAAAGATAATGACACAAAAAGTGCAGTAATCAGTGACCCAATAAATAGCTATGTAAGCACTTTAGAAAATAAGCTGTCCAGTGTTTTAAGTAAAGTTTCTGGTGCTGGTAAAGTGTCGGTAATTATATCAATAGAGTCTGGCATGGAAACTGTTCTTGCAATGCAAACAATATCTAAAGAGAGCGCAAGTGGGCAGATTGAAACACAAACTTCGCCAATTATTATTAATGGCAAAACAGTTGTTATAAAAGAATTGTATCCAAAAGTTAAGGGTGTGTTAATAGTAGCAGAGGGTGCAAACAATATTAGTGTAATGACAAAACTTCAACAGGCAACGATGTCACTTCTTGACATAGAAATAAACCAAATAGAAATTTTAACAATGAAATAAGGAGATTGTATTATGAGTAAAAAAAGAAAAATTATTGTTCTATCTTGCATGATTGCACTTCTTGCTGTGACTGCTGTGTTTAACTTTGTTTTAACAACTGGCACGGTTGACGTTGACCAATCAATGGCAGTAAGTTCGGCAAATTATTTTGCACAATATAGGTCAGAAAGAATAACGACTAGAAATGAAGAATTATTACAATTAGATGCAATTATTGCAAGTGCAGAAGATAATAGTGAAGAAAAAGCAGATGCTTTGGCCATGAAAATTGAATTAACTGAGCTAACAGAAAAAGAAATGTTGCTTGAAAGCTTGATTAAAGCTTATGGTTTTGAGGATGCAGTTGTTGTAATTGGTCTTGAATC
This sequence comes from Christensenellaceae bacterium, assembly GCA_045612585.1. Lineage (GTDB taxonomy): Bacteria > Bacillota > Clostridia > Christensenellales > Borkfalkiaceae > UBA1259. Next base: position 3,403 of record JAZKZI010000054.1, read on the forward strand.
TAAAAACGTTAACGTTATAGCAAAATCACCATCCTTAAGTACAGATGATGCAATTTTGATTTATTCAATTGTGCAAGAAGAGGCAAATGTTTCGCCAGAAAATGTAAAAATTATACCTATTTCATAAAAAATACTATGCAAAATAAATATTTTGTGGTACAATATATATAAAATATATATTAGAGGATATTTATGGCTCGTTTTAAGAAGATACCACAGGTACATGAAGGCAAAGTTGTTTATTATGATGGCATTATAAATGGCATTGTTCTTTTAGCAATTAATGAAATTCCTTATGTTGAACTTGATGCAAAAGACGTGAGTAGTTTAGCTCGCAATAACGCAGTTAAAGTTAAAAGAGAAAAAGATGGAATTCATATTGATGTGACAGTCAAAATTCACTATACACAAAACGTTTCTGATATGGCGTTTAAGATACAAGAATCGATTAGACATAACGTTGAGGCTATGACTGAATATCACGTTGAAAGTGTTAACGTTCATATTTCTGACGTTAGCTTTGAAGATAAGTCTGAAGAAGTTAAAGCACCAACAACAGAAACTACAGAAAACAAATAGGAAGATTACTTATGAGAACTTATGTTAGAGAATGTGTTTTTAAGTATATATTTGCACGGCTCTTCAATCCGAGTGATGAAGGGCTTTTTGCTGTTTTATGCAAAGATTTAAATGAAAATGATAAGCTTTTTGCTGATAACTTGCTTAAAGCAATAGATGATGGTCAAGATAGGTATCTTGATAGTATAGAAAAGCTTAGTATTGGTTTTAATTTAGATCGTTTACATTGTGCAGATAAATGTGCGCTTTTAATTGGCATGGCAGAACTTGAAAATTTTAAAGAAACACCTGTTGCCGTTGTAATAAACGAGGCAGTTAATATTGTTGCTAAATTTTCTACCGAAAATAGTACTAATTTTGTTAATGGCATACTTGCTGAGTTTGCAAAGGAGATATAGTTATGGCAGTATTAATTGATGGCAAAATGATTGCTCAAAGCGTAAAAGAACAACTTAAAGATAAGGTTAATGATTTTTTAAAAAAATATAATCATCAAATTACTTTAGCCGTTATTTTAGTGGGTGAAAATCCTGCATCAAAAGTTTACGTTAAAAATAAAATAACAGCAACTGAATATGTTGGAATGAAATCTCTTTCATTTCATTTGCCAGAGAATTCGTCTCAGTCAGAAGTAGAAAGTTTGATTGACACTCTATCAAACGATAACGGGGTCGATGGAATTTTGGTGCAATTGCCACTTCCAAAACACTTAGATGAAAACAGTATATTGTCAAAAATTCCAGCAAATAAAGACGTTGATGGTTTTTTGGCACAAAACGTTGGAAATCTTTTATTAGGACAACCTGCAACTATTGCTTGTACACCATTTGGCGTTATCAAAATGTTGAAGAGCCAAAATATTGAACTTAGTGGAAAAAATGCAGTTGTTATTGGAAGAAGTAATATTGTTGGTAAACCTATGGCGCTTTTACTTTTACAAGAAAACTGCACCGTGACTATTTGTCATAGCAAAACACAAAACTTAAAAGAAGTATGTAAAAATGCAGATATTTTAATTGCGGCAATTGGAAAACCTGAATTTGTTAAAGGTGATATGGTAAAATCTGGTGCTGTAGTTATTGACGTTGGCATAAATAGAACTGATAAAGGCCTTGTTGGAGACGTTGATTTTAATGAAGTTAAGGAAGTTGCTTCGTATATTTCTCCTGTGCCAGGTGGTGTTGGGCCAATGACAATTGCAATGCTACTTGAAAATACGTATTTATGTGCTTGTAGGAGATTTAATGCATAACTTTAATATAAAGTATGAAAAATATTTAAATTTTTTCAATCAACAACTTAATATTGCATTAAATTCGTTAGACAATATTCCAAAAGAGTTAAGCGATTCAATGCGTTATGCTATTGTCGATGGTGGAAAAAGAGTTAGGCCCGTACTTATGTTTGCAACGGCAGAAATGCTTGGCATTAGCATAGAAGACGTTAAAGAATTTGCTGTTGCACTTGAATGCATTCATTCATATTCATTAGTGCACGATGATCTTCCTGCTATGGATAATGATGATTATAGAAGAGGCAAACTATCAACACATAAAAAATTTGGTGAAGCTTTTGGGATTTTAGCTGGTGATGGTTTGTTGAATTTCGCATTTGAGCATGTCTTATCAAAAGAGAATTTCAATTTGCAAGATGCAAAGGCTTTGAAAATTTTAGCAAAATACGCTGGGATAAGTGGTATGATTGCAGGGCAAGTTCTTGATCTTGCTAATGAAAAAAGCAACAACGTAAGCCAAGAAGTTTTATATAATATTTATAAAAATAAAACTGCAAAACTATTAACTTGTCCACTTTTAATTTGTTCTGTAAAAGCAAATGGTAAATATTATGATGAATTAAAAGAACTAGGGCTAAATATCGGATATATGTTCCAAATTTCAGATGATATTATGGATGCAGAAGGAACAACTGAGCATATTGGAAAAACTGTGCATAAGGACCAAGCTCAAGACAAATTAACTGCTATAAAAGTTTTTGGCATTAATGGAGCAAAAGAGCGTAAAGAATTTCATTATAACAAATGCTTACAATGTCTTGACAAAATAGAAAACTCTGATTTTTTGCTTGATTTTGTAAAGAAATTATATGTGAGAACTAAATAATGAGGTTGGACAATTATTTAGTGGACAAAGATTATTTTAGCTCTCGAACAAAGGCAAAGCAAGCCATTGAACGTGGTGAAATATTTGTTAATAAGTCAAAAATAACAAAACCGGCATTTGAAATCACTGATAGTGACGTGTTAATTGAGTATGTCTGTGAAAAAAGTTATGTTTCGTTAGGTGGTTATAAATTAGAAAAGGGCTTAAGAGAACTTAACGTTTGTGTAAATGGTCTAATTGTCGCAGATATTGGTGCTAGTACGGGTGGATTTACTGATTGTTTGCTACAAAATGGAGCAAAAAAAGTATACGCAGTTGATTTAAATGATAGTTTATTGCATCCAAGTTTAAAAAATGATAACCGAGTCAGTTTGATTATTAAAAACGCAAAAGAATTATCGTCTGAAGATTTTGATTCAAAATTAGATTTTATTGTTGGTGATTTAAGTTTTATTTCTATCACGCAAGTTATACCGATATTAAGCAATTTAATTGATTCTCAAAAACGAGCAATGCTTTTAGTAAAGCCACAATTCGAAACAGGTGGCTATAAAAAGTTTAAAAATGGCATCATAAGAGATAAAAGCATACATAAGCAGGTGTGTGATAATGTTATCGATGTTGCCAAACGAAATTCGTTTAATTTCTTAGGTATCACTACTGCTCCAATAAGTCAAGATAAAAATTTAGAATTTTTAATATTACTTGAAAAGATTTAGAATTAAACTAATTAATTTATATACAACCTAAGTTTTACTTATAAAATAACCTATAAGGTGGAAAAATATGAAAGTTTTAGTATATTACAATAAAGAAAAAGATGCTGGTGGTGTTTGTAAAACCGAGCTTATAAAAGGTCTTGAAAAACACGGCGTTGATTATATTGTTCTTGAAGATGATATGCTTAAAAATCCAATGTCTGCTGATGCATTATTTGCTATAGGTGGTGATGGAACTATTTTGTTTTTAGCTGAGTTTGCTAATAAAAATTCTATTCCTATTATTGGAATTAATGCTGGAAAACTCGGTTTTTTGTGCGAATATGAAAAAAGTGAAGTTGAAACTGCAATTTTAGGTTTGCTAAATGGTGACCTTATGAAGGATTATAGAACAATGTTATCTGTTGCTTATAATGATAACGTTTTTTATGCACTTAATGAAGTTTATATTCAGCGCACATATGATAAATCAGTAGGAAATACGGTTGCTGAAATTCAGATATCGATTGACGATTCAGTTGTTTCAAAATATAGTGGCGATGGAACGATTATAAGTTCACCAACAGGTTCAACGGCTTATTCTTTTTCTTTAGGTGCTCCGATTCTTTCACCATATGCAAACGTTTTTACGATGACGCCAATTGCTGCGCATGCATTTAATCAAAGGCCGATAGTATATTCTGATGATTCTGTGTGTTGCATAAAAGTTTCTGGCAAAGCGCAAGTCGCTGTTTTTGTTGATGGAAGATTTGTTGAAGATTTAAAACAAAATGATTGTATAAAAGTATCTAAAGTTGATAAAAAACTTTTATTTTTGCGAAAAAAAGATTATAATTTTTTCAAAAAATTATGTTATAAATTAAATAGGTCTGCAGGGGATTTAGAAAATGATTAAGGATTCAAGACGTCAAGCTATAATTGAAGTTGTTCAATCTTATGATATTTCAACTCAAGAAGAATTGACAGAAAAACTTGTTGAAAAAGGCTTTAACGTTTCTCAAGCAACTATTTCACGAGATATTAAAGAATTGAATTTAATTAAGGTTGATGGGACTAATAAAAGGTCAAAATATGCGTTAATAGAAGATTTTAGTACTAAACTTTCTCCACAACTTGTTAATCTTTTTAAGCAAATAACTATTTCAATTGAAAGTGCAAATAACTTGATTGTGTTAAAAACTATCAGTGGCAATGCAAGTGCTGCTGGTATGGCTATAGACGGAATTAGGTTTCCTCAAATTATAGGAACAGTTGCAGGTGATGATACCTTGCTTATAATTACAAAAACTTCTGCTGATGCAGAGATAGTTGTTAAAGGATTAGAACAATTATAATATGCTTCAAAAACTTATTATTGAAAACATAGCGCTTATTGATAGTGCTGAAATTTGCTTTACTAATGGTCTTAACGTCTTGTCGGGCGAAACGGGTGCCGGTAAATCGGTTATCATTGATTCGCTTAATTTTGTTTTGGGCGCAAAAGCAGATAAGTCTTTAATAAGAAGTGGGCAAACACAATGTTCGGTTGTTGCTGAATTTGACGTTCAAAATAATAGTGCTATTTTAGAAGTTTATAATGAGTTTGATATAGAACAAGATGACGTGCTTTTAATTTCACGCAAGTTCAACGTTGAAGGAAAAAGTTCGATTAAAATAAATGGCACCCCTGCAACGGTAAGCATGCTTAGAAAATTTACCTCTGTGCTTGTTGATGTTCATGGGCAAAGCGAACACTTTAATTTATTAAAAACTGCAAATCAGCTTGCTCTTTTAGATAAATATGGTGGACAAGAAGTTTTTGATATTAAACAGAATTTAATTACTGAATATAATAAGTTAAAACAAATTAATGATAATTTGCAGTCGTTTGGTGGAGATGAAAGCCAAAGACTTATTAGACTTGATATACTTAATTATCAAATCAATGAGATTGCTAAGGCAAATCTGGTTGATGATGAAGATGAAAAGCTTTTGATTATTAAGGAAAAGCTTAATAATCAAGAAAAAATTCTTAATGCTCTTAAGGCAGTCAATCAGAGTATTAGTAGCGAAGGTGGTGTAGAAGATATTTTAAGCAGTGCTTCAAAAATGCTTTCTTCTATAAGTGATTATGATGGCGAATATTCAACTCTATTTGACAGACTTGAAGGGGTTTTCGCTGACCTTAACGATATTTCTAATACTGCAAATAACTTGCTCGATAATTTTGATGTTTGTGAGTATAATCCTTACGAAATTGAAAGTAGGTTAGATTTGATAAAGGCATTAAAAAATAAATATGGTGATAGTATTGCTGAGATTAACAATTTTATGAATAACGCCATATTAGAAAAGGAAAAGCTTGAAAATTTTGCCGAGCAGATGTTGGCTTTGGAAAAAGAAAAAACTAAAGTTTGTAATTTGATTTTTACATTATATACGCAATTAAGTGCTAAAAGAAAGTATTATGCTGAGATATTTGAAAATAATATTGTGGCCGAACTAAGTTCTCTTGGCATGAAAAATGCTCAATTTAAGATTTTATTTGCAGATACTCCAGTATTTGAAGATTGTAAATTCAATAGTGCAAATGGTTTTGATGAAATTGAGTTTATGTTTTCTGCTAACCGAGGAGAGCCACTTAAAAACTTGGCAATGGTTATAAGTGGTGGCGAAATGAGTAGGTTTATGCTTTCAATTAAAGCGCAAACTGCTAAATTTGGCGACGTTTCTACATATATTTTTGATGAAATTGACGCAGGTATAAGTGGCAACGTTGCGAAGGTTGTGGCTGAGAAGTTTGCTAAAATTTCTTTAGATACTCAAATTATAGCTATTACGCATTTACCGCAGGTTTCTGCTATGGCAGATAATAACTTGCTTATAGAAAAATACGAAGATGTAGAAAAGACAAGAACGTCTGTAAATAAACTTTCTAAAGAGGATAAGGTTTACGAAATTATAAGGCTGGTTGGTGGCGATAAAAATAGCCAAACAGCATATGAGCACGCAAAAGACGTTATAGAAGGTGCAATGCAATATAAAAAATCATTGTTAAATAACTAATATATTTAACGCCCTAAATTTAGGGCGTCTTAATTTTTAAAATATAATAAAACATTTTGTATAACTATTAGATATTTACACACTATAAATTTGGTGGAGTAAATATGAAGATAAAATTTAAGTTTTTAAGCATTTTAATTGCAGTTTTAATCTGTTTCTCTTTTAACGGAAACAAGAACGCGCATGCTAGCCAAAATATATATTTAGGTGGTATGCCGGCTGGATTTACACTATCTACACGTGGTGTAGAAGTTATAGGCATTTGCGACGTTGTGTGTGAAAGTGGGCTTGTTGCGCCATTAAAAGAGCTTGGTATAAAAGAAGGAGATGTTATCAATAAAATTAACGGCTATGAAATTAACAGTGCTTTAGATATAAAAAATGCTATAGATAAGGATGGGAATGCGATTATTGAATTTGTTCATAATGGCCAATCGGTAATAAAACAAATTAAGGCAGTTAAGGACGTAAATGGAAATTATAAACTAGGCGTGTATATTCGTGATAACGTTAGTGGTATAGGCACGATTACTTATATAAATGGTGACAGGTTTGGTTCGCTTGGGCATCCAGTTATTGATGATAACGGCGACAAGCTGAGTATTTGTGGTGGAAAATTGTATAATTGCAACATTTCTGGATATGTAAAAGGCATTAGGGGGCGAGCTGGCGAATTAAAAGGTGCTTTTATAAGAAATAATGCTATTGCAGTTGTTGATAAAAATCTTGACTCGGGTGTTTATGGGAAAATTACAAATAAATTTGATACTTCAAATTTGATAAAGGTTGAACTAGGTAGTGCAAAAATTGGAGACGCTTATATTTACTCAACTGTAGATGGTGGCGTGCCAAAAAAGTATGCCATCTCTATTGTTAAAGTTGATGACAGTGGAAATAAAAATTTTGTTATAAAAATTAATGATAATGAGTTAATTTCAAAAACGGGTGGTATAGTTCAAGGTATGAGTGGAAGTCCAATTGTTCAAAATAATAAGCTTGTTGGAGCAATAACACACGTTTTTATCAACGATCCAACTCGTGGGTTTGGTATTAAGATTGACAACATGATAAACAATTGATAAATACTTGTAATTTAATATGTAATTATGTCTGCCATAATGTATAAATTATAAAATATTACAGAAAATATTTTTTATAAAGGAGAGTTTTTATGAAAAAGTTGTATTCTGTAATATTTATTTTATTAGCCTTTATTATATCTGTTGGTTATTTGAATGGAACTTATAGTTATAATACGCTTGCTGATGAAGATATTATGACTGTAAAAAGCAAATCAGCTTATTTAATAGATTATAAAACAAAAACTGTTATATATGAAAAAAATCCGTTAGAACGTTTGCCAATTGCAAGTATGTGTAAGGTTATGACATTACTTTTATGTTTTGATGAAATAGAAAAGGGTAATTTTAATTATGATGAAAAGGTTGTAATAAGTGAAAATTCTGCTGGTATGGGTGGTTCTCAAGTCTTTCTAGAAAAAGATGGCGAATATATTGTTGGTGAACTTATTAAAAGCATTGTAATTGCATCTGCTAATGATGCATGCGTTGCAATGGCTGAAAGAATTTCTGGCAGTCAGGCAAATTTTGTTGATAAAATGAACGAAAAAGCAAGTGAACTTGGTATGAATAATACAGTTTTTGTGAATTGCACAGGACTTCCTCAAGCAGGTCAATATTCTTGTGCAAAAGACGTAAGTAGTATGTTTTCAAAACTATTAGAGTATGAAGATTATTATAAATTTTCAAAAATTTGGACTGACGTTGTGATTCATCCAAACGATAGAAAAACTGAAATTTCTAATACAAACAAATTGATTAGATTTTATAAAGGGTGTGATAGTGGAAAAACCGGTTTTACTAATGAAGCAGGGCATTGTTTAACAGCATCTGCCACAAGAAACGACATGAGGCTTGTTGGGGTTGTAATTTCAGCACCAAGTAGTAAAGAAAGATTCCACGACGTGTCATCGATGTTTAATTATGGCTTTGATAATTTTTGCAATAAAACCATTATCGAAAGCGATAAAACACTTGATTTAACCGTAAAGGTTCAAGGTGGAAAAAAACAAACTTTAAGTGTTGTTGCAGAATCACCTTTGTATATCTTTTGCAAGAAAAACACTAAAAAAAGCATAGAAATTATCTTTGAACCTATAAAAAAAGTTTGTGCACCTGTTGTTAAGGGTAAAAAAGTTGGCGTGTTAAGAGCTTTTGAAAACGGTATAGAAATTGGCTCGGTAAACGTTCTTGCAAATGAAACGATTTTAGAAAAAACATATTTTGATATTGTGAAAGATATTATGGATAACTGGAATATTTAAACTTTTATTTTAGCTTAAACTAATAGTAATCTTAAATAAGTATTTTTAAGGGTAATGCCAAAAAAAATTGGTGTTATCCTTTACTTTTTATTTGTAGTATAGTAAATAATGCAAATAATTTTGATAAAAATAAGTGTATGAGATAGTGATGCGATTATATCGAATATAAACTGTGCTTAACATATAGATAAAATTTTATTAGAGCATTATAATTGACATTTGTGTATAATTTTTGTTAAAATAAAGAAAAACTAAATTTTAGGTGCATTATGAACGAAAGAAAAACGCTAAAAATCAATAATTTAGGTCATTTAGAAATAGGTGGGGTTGATGTTCAAACCTTAAAAGAACAATATGGCACACCACTTTACGTTATGGACCAAGCGTATATCGAAGATATGTGCAAAATCTATGCTGAAACATTGAAAAACGAGTATGGTGACGGCATGATTGCTTATGCTTCAAAAGCGTTTAGTTGTTTAGAAATTTATAGAATTATAAACAAAATGGGAATCGGCGCAGACTCTGTTTCTGCTGGCGAAATGTTCACAGCTAAAACTGCAGGCTTTCCTATGGAAAAGATTTGTTTGCATGGAAATAATAAGTCAAGTTTTGAATTAGAATATGCCGTTCAAAACAATGTTGGATATATTGTTTTAGATTCTTATACCGAAGCAAGCGAACTAAATAAAATTTGCAAAAAACATAACAAAGTTCAAAAAGTTTTAATTAGAGTTAACCCAGGGATTGAAGCGCATACACATCATTTTGTTCAAACAGCAAAAGTTGATTCTAAATTTGGATATTCTATAGACAGTGGAGAGGCTGAAAAAGTTGTTTGTTTTGTAAAAGAGCAAAAAAATATTAATTTAGTTGGTTTGCATTGCCATATAGGTTCGCAAATATTTGAGCACAAGTCTTTTGTGCTTGCAGTGGAAAAGATGACCGATTTTTATAAAAAGTTAAATGATTTATATGGATATACTTTTGACGTTATAAATATTGGTGGTGGTTTTGGCGTTTGGTATGCTGATGGTGATGCTAAAAAATCTTGCGATGAATATGCAGAATATATAAAAATTATTTCGCAAACGTTAAATAAATGCATAGTTGAAAAATCGCTTAAAAAACCTTTCTTAATTTTGGAGCCGGGAAGGTCTATAGTTGGAGAAGCAGGTATAACTTTATACACGGCAGGTAGACTTAAAGAGATTAAAAACATTAAAAATTATATTGCAATTGATGGTGGCATGTTTGACAATCCAAGATATGCCTTATATCAAGCAAAATATTCTGTTGTTAGCGCCCTTAATATGAACGCTAAAAAGACAAATAAATACACTATTGCGGGCAAATGCTGTGAAAGTGGGGATATTATTGCAGAAGACGTTATGCTTCCAGAGATTAAAGAAGGAGATTTGATTGCAGTATTATCAACTGGCGCTTATAATTATTCTATGTCTAGTAATTATAACAGAAATTTTGTTCCACCTGTTGTTATGGTTAAAGATGGAAGTTCAAGATATATCGTGAAACCACAAACCTTTGAAGATTTGATTAGAAATGACATTTAACTAAAAATGCTTACACCTGTAAGCATTTTTTTCTTGCAATTTTGTTGCATTTATTATATAATATAATAAAATTTAGTTAAAAAGGGGGCTAAAATGGCAGAGTTTGAATCAGTTGTTGATTATTCTACAAAACTTGATAATTTTGAAGGACCCTTAGACCTACTTTTGCACCTTATTAAAGAGGCAAAAATAGAAATTAAAGATATTTTTGTATCGCAAGTGACTGAACAATTTTTAGCATATATCGACGCCTTAACGGAGTTAGACGTTGATAAGGCTAGTGAATATTTGACGATGGCGGCAACACTTTTAGAGATTAAGTCTAAATCTATGCTTCCAAAAGAAGAAGATTTAGAATTCGATGTTGAAGATGCCGAAACTAGACTTATTAGACAAATTGAAGAATATAATTTGTTCAAGGAAGTTAGTGCAAAACTCAAAGAGCAAGAAAACGTTTTGCGTTTTTATAAAGAGCCAGATAAGTCTGTTGGTGAAGTTAAAATAGTTTATAATGACTTTAACTTGGATGGCTTGATAAGTGCTTTTTCTAAACTATTAATGCGTGTTGATGATAAGAAAAGACAAGAAAACATCTTGAAAGAAATTCCAAAAGAAGTCTTTACTGTTAAAGATAAGGTTGACCATATAAGAACAACGCTTTTAGACAGAAAAGAAATGAGCTTTTTCGAGCTTTTTACAAGATATTATACTAAAAACGAACTTATAACAACTTTTCAGGCAATGCTTGAACTTTTAAAGCTTCAGTACGTGACGGTTGAGCAAACTGGTATTTTTGATGATATTACTATAAAATTAAGGGATGATAGAAATGAAGAACTTGGAGAAATTGACGAATATAATTGAATCTATTTTATTTGTTTCTGGCACGCAAGTTGCCATATCTGACATTGCAGAAAAACTTGAAATTTCTGATAAGGACGTTTTAACTATTGCTCAGTCATTAAAGGAAAAGTATTCAAAAGATAGTGGAATTCAGCTTTTGATTTTTAATAAAAAATTGCAATTTTGTTCTAATCCAGAAAATGCTGAATACGTATCTGCAGTTCTTAATCCTATTAAAGAAAAAGAACTATCTAAAAGCATGCTTGAAGTTGCTGCAATTATCGCTTATAAACAGCCAGTCACTCGTATCGATTTAGAAGAACTTAGAGGAAATAGCGAGTATGCAGTTCAAAAACTTTTAGAACTTGGCGTTATTGAACCTGTTGGAAGAAAAGATGCTGTTGGTAAGCCTGTTCTTTTTGGAACAACGGATAAGTTTTTGAAACGTTTTCAAATAGAGTCGCTTGACCAACTTCCTGATTATGAAGAATTATTAAATAAAATTAGTTTGTTAAGACCAACTAAAGAAGACGATTATTTGTATCGCAAAGATGAATATGTTGAACAAGTTGCTGCTACTTTAGATGATGATAATAGCAAGGCAAATATTGACGAAAACAAACAAAATAAGCAGGATGATTTTGAACTTCCTGATTTAGAAGATGAAGAACTTCCAGATTTCTTGCAAGGTGAAGAAGTGGAAAAATTTTAAAAGTAATTTATTGTTAAATAAGATTTATTTGGGTGTAGATTTATTCTACACCTTTTTTATGTTTTAACCTAATAAAGTAGAATATTATTAAAAAAAATGCAAATATTAAAATAGTGTTAACAGTAGTTATTTGTATATATATAATTTTAATACTTCCGTTATTTATAAATTTAAACATAAGATACTCTGAAAATACAAAACTTTTAGAATATAAAATTAAACTTTTTAGTTTTATAACTATATTGTTTGGATATGTTGAGCTTATTGATGAAGCAGTTGCTATTCATATAAATAACAAAAAGGCAGTGTTAATTTTTTATAATGACTTATTTTCAATACGAAAAAAGTTTAAGCCGTTAAAAGATTATCATATTTTTAAATTAAATACTACTATATCACTAGGCATTTTAGATGATGAAGTTAGGAAAATAAATTTTGCTATAATGTATAGCTTTATATTTAATGCAGTAGGGCAATGTTTTAGTCAAATAAAGCCATATTTATCGCTAAAAAGCAATTTAATGCTTTATGAAAAAGAAAACATGTTTATGTTTACAATTAAAACAATCTTTGTTTTTAATTTTCTTATGGTGGTAATTAGCCTAATTAAAATATTTTTGGAGAAAATAATATATGCAGTCAAAAGTAGAACATAATAGAATAAATAACGTTATAGAAACAACTCTTAAGAATTTAAGCAACGTTATAGATGTAGATACAGTTATTGGAAAGCCTATTTCATCAAAAGATGGAACTATAATTATCCCAGTTTCTAAAATTACTGTAGGCGTGCTTTCTGGTGGTGGAGAATATGGAAAGATTAGCGTTTTCAAAAAAGGTGAAGATTTACCATATTCGGCTGGTAATGGAGCGATTGTTTCTGTTAAGCCTTGTGGCTTTTTAGTTAATGAAGGAAATGGATATAAAATGATAAGTGTTTCTGATTCTCCATATGAAAAACTTTTAGAAAAAACTGCCGATTTTATAGAAAAGTTAAATAAAAAAGATTAAATTATGAAAAAGAAAATAATTATAATAGCAATATCTATAATATCTATATTTTCTATAATGATTTCTAATATAAATATGTCACACATAACATATGCAAACGCATCAAATTCGGCAGAAATTGTTATGGAAATAAGCTCTGGTAGAGTTGTGCACTCGGTAAACCCAAATGAAAGAAAATTTATGGCGAGCACAACTAAAATTTTAACTGCAATAACCATCATAGAAAATTGCAATTTAAATGATATTGTAGAAGTAAAAAAGCAAACAACAGGAATAGAAGGTTCTAGTATTTATTTAGAAGCAGGTGAAAAATTGAGTGTTGAACACTTATTATATGGTTTAATGCTTCGTTCTGGTAACGATTGTGCAGAAACACTTGCCGTTCATTGTAGTGGAAATATAAATAATTTTGCTTCTTTAATGAATCAAACAGCACTAAAAATTGGCGCAAAAAATAGTAATTTTGTTAACCCACATGGATTACATGATAATAATCATTACACAACAGCTTATGATTTGGGTTTGATTTCTTGTTATGCAATGAAAAATGATGTGTTTAGAAAGATTGTTGGTACAAAATCAATAGAAATACCGTTTACAACAAAAAATCATAATAGGCTATTAGTTAACAAAAATAAAATGTTAAAAGAATTTGATGGTTCAAATGGCATTAAAACTGGTTATACTAAAAAAGCTGGAAGATGTCTTGTAAGTAGTTGTATGCGCAATGGAACGGAATTTGTTTGTGTTGTATTAAATTGTCCAACAATGTTTGATAAGTCTAAAAAATTACTTTCATCTGCATTTGATAGTTATAAAAATTATAAAATTTTGGAAAGCGATAATATTGTTAAATTTTTAAATATTAATGGGAAAAAATATGGTGTATATATTAAAAATGATATTATTCTTCCTTTAACAAGTAGCGAAAGAGAAAATTTAGAAATTGTATTTGAAATACCAAAAAAACTTGAAAAACCAATAAAAAAAGGTCAAGAAATTGGATATGTTAAAATTTATTGTCAAAATAACTTGCTTTTTACAGAAAAAATATATAGTATATTAGATATAACATAATATTAAGGAAATTAGTATGAGAATAAATAAGTTTTTAGCAAGTTGTGGTGTTGCATCTAGGCGTGCTGCAGATAAATTGATTGAAGATGGCGTAGTAAAAATTAATGGCAGAATTTGTAGTGCTGGTGATGACGTAAACGTTGGAGAAGACAGTGTTTCTGTAAATGGCAAAATTGTTAATTTGGTTAAAAAATTTGATTATTATATAATGAACAAACCAAAAGGATACGTTTGTACAGTAAAAGATGATAAAGGTAGAAAAACTGTAATGGATCTTTTGCCACAAAACGCCAAAAGATTATTTCCAGTTGGAAGGCTTGATTACGACACGGAAGGTCTTTTAATTTTAACTAATGATGGCGATTTAACGTTTAAACTTACGCACCCAAAAAATGAAGTACCTAAAACTTATCTTGTAAAAACAGAAAAGCCTGTTAGTGATGAAGATTTAATTAAGCTTCGTTCAGGTGTTTATATTGATGGTGTAAAAACAAAAAAATGCAATGTTAGGCTTATAGAAACAAACAAAACTGGCTCTAAATTACATATTACGATAAGTGAAGGAAGAAATAGACAAGTTAGAAAGATGTTTGAGGCTGTTAATAACTGTGTTGATTTTCTTAAACGAATTAAAATTGGTGACTTGACTGTGTCTGGACTTGATCGTGGTCAAGTAAGGCAGTTAAGCGTTCATGAAATTGATTATTTGTTAAATCTTTAAAATTAAAAAAAGGCTTTTATTAAAGCCTTTTTTTAATTTATTAATTTTTTTAATTAACTTTAAATAATTTTAATTTTGCAAAATAATATCTAACAACTGAATATATAACAATATCAATATATATTGTAGCAGGTATTGCCAAATATAAAATTACATCAATTTTACTAGAAAAATCAAGATTGAATAACATCGTTCCAGCAAAATTAATTAATAAAAGGTTGAACACAACAATTAGCGTTGTTAAAATTGAATCAACATAAACATCTTTAGGGGTTGTTTGCAATGGCGCTTTTTTATATAAAATTAAGTTAATAACAGGCCATAGCATACAAACGCCAACAAGTCCTAAAATTAAGGCCGTAGATAAATTCAACAACGCCTTATAGGTTGACGTATAAAATAAAATTTCAAGGCTTAAAATTAAAAACATAGCTAAAGATGTATATAAATTTAGCTTATTTTTTAATAATTTTCCCGTAGGTTTTGTAGAATTTTTAGAAGAAATGCTAATTTTATAACCTTCTTTACGTGATTTTGATACTAAATCGCTAAAATCAATTTCGGTAATTTCCATTGCTGATGAACTATCAGATTTTTGGCTTATTGTTTGGTTAAAATCTTTAATTTCTTCAACAATATCATCTTTGTTTAGTGGAGAAAGTTCAATTGCTTCTTGCTTTTCTTCGTTTTGAATAGTTGTTGCCTTAATAAGTCCGTTTAAGATATTTCTAAAATTAACCTCTTGAACGTCATCTGGTTGTTTCTTTGTTTCGTTTGAAACCAAATTATTGTTGGATGTTGGTTGAGATGTAATCTCATTATTTAAGTCAGGTTTTTCAACAGTTTTTTCAACTTCTTGAATTATGGTGCGTTCAACCGGAATATGAACAATTTTTTCAATATATTCAGTTTTGACAATAGGTTGAGGGGCACAATCAATAAGTTTATCAATTATTGCACGAGAATAAGACCAATTTGATAGATTGTCCTTTGCAAAGTTTTTACCGTTTTCCGTTAAAGTAAAAAACTTGCGTCTGCCATTGCCATTTGCATCTTTCTGATAAGATTTTACAAATTTTGATGATTCAAGGCGTTTTAAAGCACTGTAGAGTGTTGCTTGATTAATTTTATAGGCATTATCGCTTTTTTTATCAATAGTGTCGCTAATTTGTTCAGCATATTTGTCGCCATCTAATAAAGTGTGCAATATTATGGTGTCAATATGACCACGAATTAAGTCACTGCTAATTTGTTGATTTTGCATTTTTTTCTCCAATTTTTATTTATTTAATTATACTATGATTTAACAATTTAGTCAATAGTTTTTATTTATTTAAAAAATAATTATTATATGTGGTAAAATTATTGTCAAAAACATTAGTATTTATCTAATGATTTTGATATTTTATATTTATTAAAAAAACAAAAAAATAATATAATTTTTTACTCTAATAAAAAACTTTGAAATTGTTTGTTTTATATTTTTGTAAATAATTTAAAAAGTAAAAATACAAAAATACTTGACATATTTTATTTTATTTATTATAATTATTACATAACTATTCGCAAAAGCCGTGTTTTGCGCATAAATACATGTGTGGATAACTATGTTAATAACTGCAAAAAAGCTAGTGCCCTACTAACGATTTTAATTTACGAGGAAAAGAATGAAAGAAAAAAGTTATTATGAACAAAGAGAAATTAACTGTATTGAAAGACTAGATAATATTATTAACTTCTTGCCTTATTACGTTCAAGAGTTTTTTATAGGCGTTGAACTTAATACTTCTGCCCTTACTAGATTGAATTATGGATATGATTTAAGGGTGTTTTTTGATTTTTTGAGTAAAAAAGTATTCAGAAACAAAAGGATTGAAGATATAACTTTGTCAGACCTATCCAAGCTTGAAGCGTCCGATATTGAATATTTTTTAAGTTATTTAAGTCATTATACAATAAATGGTAAAAACGAACGCTGTACAGAGACAGGTAAAGCTAGGAAACTATCTACCCTTAGAGCTTTTTATAAATTCTTTTTTAATAGAAATAAATTACCTGCAAACACCCCCGCTAAGGTATCTATGCCAAAAATTCACGAAAAAGAAATTATTAGATTAGATTCTAATAATAAAATTGATGAAATTGGCGACATGCTCTACACTGTTGAAACAGGTTTTGGCCTGTCAAAACACCAATTAGCCTTTCATAACACCACAAAATTAAGAGATACTGCTATTATCACCCTGTTTTTAGGCACAGGAATAAGAATTAGTGAACTTGTGGGGTTAAATTGTGGCGATATCGACTTAAAAACAAATAGTTTTATTGTCACCAGAAAAGGTGGAAATCGTTCGGTTTTATACTTTAATAATCAGGTTTCTTTGGCTATAAACGAGTATTTAGAAACAAGAAATAGTGATAAAGAAAAATTAAATGACCAACCCTTGTTTTTATCCTTACAAAATAAGCGAATTTCAACAAGACAGGTGCAAGAATTGGTTAAAAAATATGCAAAAATTGTTTCTCCATTAAAAAAAATAACCCCTCATAAATTAAGGAGCACGTTTGGCACAAATTTATATAGACAAACTGGAGATATTTACGTTGTTGCAGATTGTTTGGGTCATAAAGACGTTAATACAACAAAAAAGCATTATGCTGCAATTACTGAAGATATAAGAAAAAATGCAGGCTTAAATTTAAATTTAACAAAAAAATCCGATTAAAAAATCGGATTTTTTATTTTTATATTAGATGATGAGAAGTGAAAAAATTACAATTCTATACCCCTATGATTTATTATAGTTGAAAATATAATTTGAGTGCGAGTTTTTCCATAATATTGAATTTTGTTAATAAATTTATCCATTTCTATTGTATTTTTAAATATTACCTTTGTTATAAGCGAATATTCCCCTGTGACCCTTTCGCACTCGATAACATTTGGAGAATCTATTAAAATTTTATACAATTCTTCTTTTAGGTTTGGCGCAACTTCAATTTCAACAAAACATTTAATAACGTTTTCATAAACAGAGTTATCAATTTCAACGTAATAACCTTTTATAATGCCCTTCTCTTTTAAATTATCTAACCTTGATTTAACGGTTGGTGCTGAAAGATAAAGTTCGCTGGCAATTGACTTTATTGATATTCGTGCATCGTCTTGCAATAACTTCAATATTTTGATATCAATTTCATCTATAATAGCATTTTTCATAATTTCACCTATATTTGTCATTTCTTTTATTATATTTAATTTAAATAAAAAATGCAAGTAAAATTTTTGTTCATATAAAAATAATGCTATATTTTTTTACATTTGTATAAAAAATTTTTTTATATAATGCAAATTAACAACATATTTAAATATATGTGATATAATCAAAATATAAAATTAAAGGTAGCATTTTATGAGTAATTTAAGAAAAGAAAGTGATTCGATTGGAACATTAGATATTCCAGAAAACGCATATTATGGTGTTCAAAGTTTAAGGGGTGCAAACAACTTTAATATTAGTGGCAATTTAATGAATCTTAATTTTATTTATAATATTGTAAAGATTAAAAAATCTGCTGCAATTGCAAACAAAAATGCTAATAATTTAGATGAAAATATTGCGCATGCAATATGCCTTGCCTGTGACGAAGTTTTGCAAGGAAAATTTGATAAAGAATTTATAACCGATGCAATACAAGGTGGAGCTGGTACCACTGTTAATATGAACGTTAATGAAGTTATTGCAAATCGTGCAACTGAAATTTTAGGTGGAAAATTGGGTGAATATATTTGTCATCCTAATGACCATGTAAATAAATCGCAATCAACTAACGACGTTGTCCCTACTGCTGGCAAACTAACTGTACTAGACCTTACAAAAGATTTGTTCTTGAAATTAGACGACCTCATTGCTAGTTTGGACCAAAAGGCTATTGAGTTTAACGATATTGTTAAAATGGGAAGAACTCAACTTGAAGATGCCGTTCCAATTCGTTTAGGTCAAGAATTTGCAGCATATTCTTCTGTAATTAAAAGGAATTATAGATTAATTAAGCAAGCATTAGATGAAATGCACGTTGTTAATATTGGTGGTACAGCTATTGGCACCTCAATTAATACAAATAAAGATTATTTAGCAAAAATTACAGGTGTTTTATCTCATATTACTGGTTATAATTTAATTCAAGCACAAAACTTGATTGATAATACACAAAATTTAGATGGTTTTGTTTTTGTGTCTGGTGCATTAAAAACTTGTGCAGTTTCACTTTCTAAAATGTGCAACGATTTACGACTTATGGCAAGTGGTCCAAAAACTGGTATTTCAGAAATTACCCTCCCTGCTATGCAAAATGGCTCTTCCATAATGCCGGGAAAAGTCAACCCTGTTATTCCAGAAGTTGTTTCTCAAGTTGCATTTGCTGTTATTGGTAATGATATGACAATTTCTATGGCAGCTGAAGCTGGTCAGTTAGAGCTTAATGCTTTTGAACCGGTTATCTTTTATAAATTGTTTGAATCTATTACATGTTTAACAAATTCTATTAGTACACTAACAGAAAATTGTATAAAAGGTATTGTTGCAAATAGAACAAAGATTTCTGAACTATTAAATAATAGTATTGGCATTGTCACTGCCCTATGTCCTTTTATAGGATATAAAAAATCTGCAGAAATCGCAAAAGAAGCATTAAAAACAAATAAAAGCATTAAAGAAGTTGTTCTAAAACATAACGTTCTAAGTGAAGAACAACTAAACAAAATTTTAGATCCTTCTCACATGACATAATATATAGAAAGACGCCTCCATTAATTTGGAGGCGCCTTTCTTTTATGCAATTTAACTCTATTTTAAAATAAATAGCTTATTTAATAATTTTTGTTATTTTAATTATCTTATAATTTTTGTCTGGTTCAATGCATTTGCCACAACTATCACATATTTTAGTTGGGTCTAAATCACACTTATCACACTCGCCACATTCTATACATTCTCTATCGTATAATTCACATTTTTTTGTTGCCATAAATATTTTCTCCTAAAATTGCAAACATTTGTTTGACTTTTTATTTTTTATATGTTAGTATTTATATATGAAAAAGATTGAAATCAAATTAAATGAAGTTTATAACTTTACGTCAAATTACATTAGTCAGTTTGGTTATCCACCATCAGTAAGGGAAATTTGTAATAAATTAAAGATTAAATCAACTGCGACTGCATCATACTATCTTGAAAAACTTGTTAGTCGTGGACTACTTGAAAAATCACCAAATAAAAACAGGGCTTTAACGTTGCCACAGAATGCGTTGCAGTTTAAAACCATTCCTATTGTTGGAACAATAAACGCTGGACAACCTATTTTTGCTGTTCAAAACTTAGAAGGTTATTGCCCTATTCCACAGGAATTTAATACTGGTGGAACAGAGTTTGCATTGAAAGTTAGTGGCGATAGCATGATAAATGCTGGTATTTACGACAAAGATATTATTATCGTTAAACAGCAAAGTGATGCTATTAATGGTCAAATTGTTGTTGCTTTAATTGATGATAGTGCAACCGTTAAAAGATTTTATAAAAAAGATAATAAAATTATACTTCACCCTGAAAACGAAACAATGCAAGATATGGTTTTTGATGACGTAATTATCTTGGGTGTTGTTAAGGGGCTTATGCGAAAATTTTAAGCATAAATTTACAAAATTTTAAATAAATAATAACATATTTTGGAGAAAACGTTTTTGTTTTCTCTTTTTTTGTTTTAGATTTTTTAACTTTTAAGCTTTATTTGGTTAAATTTAGGTTTTTAAGTACTATTTTTGCATGTTCATAAGTTAACCCACCCTGCATATATGCAATATATGGTGGTTTGATTGGTGCATCAGCAGAAAGCTCTATAGACGAGCCTTGAACAAAGCAACCTGCTGCCATAATTACTTGGTCTTCATAGCCTGGCATTTCCCATGGTAGTGCATCTACAAAACTATCAATCGGAGAATTGTGTTGTATGGTTTGAATAAATGAAATTAAATCTTTTTCATTATTAAACTTAATAGCTCTTATTATATCGTTTGGAATCGTTTCAAGACTTGGCGAGGTTTGGTAGCCAAGTTCATTTAGTACTGCACCAAAAAGTAAAGAACTTTTTACTGCTTGTAATACTATATGTGGAGCTAAAAATAATCCTTGGAAATAATATTGATAACCACTAATATATGAACCAACTTCTCCACCAATCGATGGCGCAGTTAGCTTATTTTGAACTAAGTTTATATATTGTTCTGAACCAACGATATATCCACCCGTTGGAGCAATTCCACCACCTGGGTTTTTAATCATTGAACCAGCCATTAGATTTACACCAACGTTTGTTGCTTCTAACTTGTCAAGGAATTCGCCATAACAGTTATCAAGCATAATACAGCCGTTAAAACCAAGAGACTTTACAAAATCAACAGCATTTTTTATGTCATTAATAGAGAGCGCATCACGCCAAGCGTATCCCCTTGAACGTTGCATATATATCATTTTAGGGCATCCATTAGATTCAAAATATTGTTTAATTTTGTCTTTATCAATTCCTCCATTAATTAAGTCAATGCATGTAAATTCAATACCATAATCTTTTAGAGAACCGTTGCCTGTTCCATAAATAACGTCATTTAAAGTGTCATAAGGTGTGCCAGTTATGCAAAGAGCCTTTTCATTTGGCATTAAAACACCAAACAAACATAAAGATAATGCGTGAGTTCCAGATACTATGTTTGGCGAACAAATTGCTTTTTCTGCACCAAAAATATCAGCAAAAACTGCATTTAAAAGGTCTCTACCTTCATCTCCATAACCATAGCCTGTTGTTCCTGTAAAATGCCTTAACGCTAACCTGTTTTTTTGAAAAGCACTTAATACTTTTTCTTGATTATAAAGTGCAATTTCTTCAAAATATTCAAATTGTTTTTTTAGATTGTCTTCGCATTGTTTAATTAATTTATCACTAATCATAATTTTTGTTCCCTTATAGCTCGTTAAGAATATGCTCAGTTAATTGCTCGTTGCTCGCTGGAGCCAGCATTTTTACGTTTAACTTTTTAAAATAAGTAATTTGTCTTTTTGCATAATGTCTTGTGTTTAGTTTTATATCTTCAATTGCCTTGTCTAACGTGCAATTTCCTTCTATATAATTTATTATTTCTTTATATCCTATTGCCTGCATACATTGATTGTTTTTAGTGACACCACTATTAAGCAAGTTTTCTACTTCAGCCACAAGCCCTTTTTGCACCATAATATCAACTCTATTATTGATTCTAGAATATAAAATTTCTCTTTTAAAATCTATCGAATATGCTAAATAATCAAATTTTGGCACTAATTGGTCTTTAATATCTGACTTTTTTGTTCCACTATGATAAATTTCTAACGCTCTAACTACCCTTTTTAGGTCGTTTGGGTGAAGTTTATTTGCAGTTTCGTTATCGCATTCTTTTAATATGTTGTATACGTATTCATTGCCATTTTGAGTAGCAAGTTTCATATATTTATCTCTAATTTCTAAGTTTGCCTCGCTATTTCCATAAGAAAAATCGTATAGAATTGAATTAATATAGAACCCTGTTCCGCCACAAATTATAGGAGTTTTTCCCCTAGATAAAATGTCGCTAATAATTGGAAGTGCTAAATTTCTATAATCACTTACGCTAAAATTATCATATGGCGAAACAACGTCAATTAAGTGATGTTTAATCCCTTGCATCTCTTGTTTAGTTGGTTTTGCTGTTCCAATATTTAAATCTTTATAGATATACATTGAATCAGCAGATACAATTTCTGTGTTAAGTGACCTTGCTAGAGATAATGCTAAATCACTTTTACCAGAGGCTGTTGGGCCACATATAATTAAAATTTTGTTGCTTATACTATTCTTTTGAACCATTTATCTATTTCCGTTCTTGTAATTTTTATGGCAACAGGTCTGCCGTGTGGACATTTTAATCCAATGTTATCTTTTAATTTATCAAGTAAGATATTAATTTCTGAATCTGAGAGCTTGTCACCCGATTTTATAGCTGATTTACAAGCTTTTTGAGCAAGTTTTTCAATTAAAAGTTCGTTAACTGTGAAATTTTTTAACTCATTAATATCGCTAAGAATATCATCAAAAAACGACTTAAAATTCATATCAACTAAAAAAGTTGGAATTGCTGAAACCTTAAATGCATTTCTGCCAAATTCACTTATTTCTATACCCATTGAATTTAGAACATCTATTTTTGATATTAAAAAATTGTATTCTATGCTGTTAACGTTTATAATGTAAGGTATTAATAGTGTTTGGGTATCAATTTTGGTGTTTTTTACAGCCAAATTAAGTTTATCAAACAAAATTCTTTCATGTGCGGCATGTTGATCTGCAAAATAAAGGTCTTTTCCATCATCAAAAATTAAATATGTATTTAGCGCTTGTCCGATATATCTAATTTCAGTTAAACTTGTTAATGATTCTTGTTTAATTTCTTCATTTTTTTGCTGAAGTTCAAGTTTTTGCTTTTCTAACTTTTCAAGATAAAGTTTATTTTCTGCAAAAATATCTATTTCATTATTATTGCCACATTTAAGATATTCGCTTTCACTATTAAATTTAATTGACTTGCTTTCAGCAGAGGGTTTGCTATCACTAAAATTTAGTGTTAGTGTTTTTTTATCAAAGCCAACATCGTTATGTGTGGCATAATTAACATCAATTTTATTAGTATTTAACTCGGAAATATTTGCTTTAACATTTTTATCGTAAGAAACAATATTTAATGCTTCACTACTGCCATCTAAAACCTTTGAAATGACTGAATAAATGCTTCCATACACTATTTGATTGTTTGCAAAGCGAACATCTAATTTATTTGGGTGCACATTTACGTCGACAATTTCACTTGGAAGTGATATGCTTAAAACATAAAAAGGATATTGCCTTTTCATTAAATAAGAAGAATAAGCATTTGCAATTGCAGAAGCAATTGTTTGATTCACTACATATCTTCCATTAATAAAAGTTGTTTGATAGCTTCTATTACCCTTTGTAAAAAAGTGTTTACCTATATAACCATTGATTTTTATACCATTTTTAACAGTGTCAATGTAAAAACAATTTTCAAGTGCATCAACGCCGTAAACACAAGCCATTGCACTTTCAAAACCATCGCCAAAAGAGTTATATACAACTTTTCCATCTACAATATACTTAAAAGAAATTGTTGGGTTTCCAAGTATAAATCTTGCAACCGTTGCAGTTATTTCATTTTCCTCTGATTTTTCAGAACGCAAAAATTTTTCTCTGACAGGAGTGTTAAAAAATAAATTATTTACCGAAATAATTGTGCCGTTATTTATAGCAGAGTCAGTAATATCTGACATTTCACCACCATCGGCACTAATGGAAGCGCCAAATTCTTGCTGTGCAGGTTTTGATTCTATGTTAATTTTTGAAACTGAGGCAATGCTTGCGAGAGCTTCTCCCCTAAATCCTAAAGACATAATGTTATCTAAATCTTTTAAAGAAGAAATTTTGCTTGTCGCATGTGGCAAAAGTGCCTTTTTTAGTTCACTTTTTTCAATGCCACAGCCATCATCGGTAATTTTAACACAAGAAATTCCACCATTTTCAATTTCAATTTCAATTTTAGTTGCACCTGCATCTATAGAGTTTTCAACAAGTTCTTTTACAACTGAAAATGGGCGCTCAACAACTTCGCCTGCAGCTATTCGATTATAAATTTTACTACTAAGTAAATTTATTTTCATATTAAATATCTTCCTTAACTTTTTCTTGTAAATCTATCAAAATATTAAATGCTTGCATTGGCGATAAATTGTTGGTATCAAGTTCGGCAACAATTCTTTCAATTTCACTCATGTTCCTTTTTGACGATTGGTTTAAATCTTGCGCATGGACATTATCGTTATATACGCTTGTTTTTTCTAACTTTTTAAGAATTTCTTTAGATTTATCGATAACTTCTTTATTTATGCCTGCAAGTTGAGCAACTTCTATACCAAAGCTTTTATTTGTCCCCCCACGCATAATCTTGCGCATAAACACAATACCACCTTGCAACTCCTTAACTGTCACCTTATAGTTTTTGACGCCTTCTAAATTGCCCTCAAGGTTGGTAAGTTCATGATAATGAGTTGCGAACATTGTTCTTGCTTTGATATTGTTTGTGATATAATCAACAACAGCCCAAGCAATGCTAAGTCCGTCAAACGTGCTTGTTCCACGTCCAATTTCATCTAAAATTAACAAGCTATTTTCAGTTGCGTTATTTAATATATTTGCCATTTCAGACATTTCAACCATAAACGTACTTTGGTCGGATATAAGATTATCGCTTGCGCCTATTCTTGTAAAAATTTTATCAGTAATAGGAATTTCAGCACTTTTTGCAGGCACAAAACTGCCTATTTGGGCAAGCAATGTTATAAGTGCTATTTGGCGCATATAAGTGCTTTTTCCTGCCATATTTGGACCAGTTAATATCATGGTTCTATTTTCTTCGCAGTCAAGCAAGCAATCGTTAGGAATAAACTTTTGTTTTGAAATGTTTTCAACAACAGGGTGTCTTCCGTCAACTATATTAAGCCTTTGTCCCGCATCTAAGATAATAGGTTTAGAGTATCCATTTTCTTTAGCAATAGTTGAAAGCGAACAGATTACGTCAAGGTCAGCAATTGCATTTGCCGTCGATAAGAGTTTTTCAACCTGACACCTTAAGTGATCTTTAATCTCATTAAAAATACTTGCTTCAAGTTGTAGCGATTTTTCCTCGCTTGATAAAATTGCAACTTCTAATTCTTTCAATTCTTGCGTGATAAATCTTTCAGCATTAGAAAGCGTTTGTTTGCGTTGATATTCGTAAGGAACTTTTTCCTTAAACGAATTGGTCACTTCAATATAATAGCCAAACACACGATTATAGCCTATTTTTAATGTTTTAATACCTGTTTTTTCCCTCTCATTGCTTTCAATTTGAGCAATTAACGCCTTGCTGTTTTTGCCCAAATTTCGTGCTTCATCTAATTGATTATTATAACCATCCTTAATATATCCACCATCTTTCAAGTTTGAAGGAGGATCTAAAACTATTGATTTATCAATTAAATCGATAGTATCTTTAAAATCTTCAATACAATTAAAAATGTCTTGAATAAATGCAGAATTTAACCCTAAAAGCTTAAATTTTAATGAAGGAAGAACTTCTAACGAAGTTTTTAAAGCTAGGCAATCTCTAGGCATAACGTTGCCATTTGATATCTTGCCTGTTAATCTTTGTATATCTCTTATTGAACAAAGCAAATTAACAAGAGCTTGTCTTGTCACGTTGTCGCCAAATAAACACTCAACGGCGTATAACCTATAGTTAATTTTTTCTTTATCAATAAGTGGTGAAAGGATTAAGCTATGTAGTTTCCTTGCCCCCATACTTGTTTTAGTTTTATCTAAAAGCCATAAAAGAGAGCCGTACGTTTTGCCGTCTTTTAAGGTTTTTACAAGTTCTAAATTTCTTATTGCGTTTATATCAAGCATCATTATTGAATCATCGTTTTCATACTTGATTTTGTTTATGTTAATAAGCGTTTGCTTTTGTGTTTGATTTAAATATGCAATAAGCGCCCCACATGCGCTAATACATTCAGAATTACCTTCAATGCCAAATGCATTAAAATTTAATAAATTAAAATGTTTTTTTAGGGTATTTGTTGCATTATTTAAATTATATTCACTTTGAGTAAAAGCGTTAAATTTTGGCAAAACCCCATGCTTAATTAGTGGTAAATCATAAAATTTTTCTTGACATTCTTCGTTGCAAATTATTTCAACTGGACTAATCCTAACAAGAGTGTCAAAAAGTTCGTTTGAACTTTTCTCGCCAGAAAAATTACGCACTAAAAACTCACCCGTTGTAATGTCTGCCCAAGCAAGTGCGATAACATCCTTTTTCAAATATATAGATGCTAAAAAATTGTTATTTTTTTCGTTTATAAGTTCATTGTTTGTAATCGTGCCAGCTGTTGCAATTTTAACAACTTCTCTATTTACAAGGTCTTTTCCGTTTGGTGCTGTCGTCTGCTCGCAAATAGCAACCTTTTCCCCAAAAGATAAGAGTTTTGAAATATATAAATCGGCAGCATGAAAAGGCACGCCACACATTGGCGCTCTTTCTTTTAGCCCACAATTTCTTCCTGTTAAAGTTAAATCAAGTAATTTTGAGACTTTTATTGCATCGTCAAAAAACATTTCATAAAAATCGCCTAGTCTGTAAAAGATTATACAATCCTTATACTCTTCTTTAACAGTTAAATAATGTTTCATCATTGGTGACATATCTTCCATAAACTACCAACCTTATCCTCTTACTTTTAACAACTAAACTTTTTGCCCTACCAGTGAAATACCACCCGTTTTTTCAACTTTTACGTTTATAAAATTACCAACGTCACTTTGTTCGCCTTTAAAGTAAAGCATACGACCATAAGTATCTCTTCCAAGATGCATATCTTTTTTATCATCATAACCTTCACAGAGGACTTCTATTGTTTTACCAATATATTGCTTTGATTGGCTACGATTTATATTATTTTGTAGATCAATTAAATGCATAATACGTTGTTTAGATACGCTCTCTTCAATTTGACCATCCATTTTTGCTGCTGGCGTTCCCTCTCTTCTTGAATACACAAAGGTAAATGCACCAGAAAAACCAACTCTTTCAACAACGTCAACAGTATCCATAAAATCTTGGTCAGTTTCAGTCGGAAAGCCCACCATTATATCTGTGGTAATTGCAATATCAGGTATATATTTTCTAAGCATTTCAACTTTTTCAAAATAACTTTCTCTATCGTATTTTCTATTCATAAGTTTTAATATTCTATTTGAACCTGCTTGGATAGGTAAATGAATACTTTTACATATTTTATTGCTTTTACTTAATGCAACAACCAGTTTTTCGGTTAAATCCTTAGGGTGATTTGTCATAAATCTAAGCCTAAATTTACCTTCAATTTTAGAAATTTCATTAATTAAATCTGCAAAATCGACACCTAAATCTTTACCGTAGGAATTAACGTTTTGACCTAAAAGAGTAATTTCTTTATAACCATCTTTAACTAAAGTTTTGCATTCATTAACAATATCTTCTAGTTTTCTACTACGCTCTCTACCCCTTACGTATGGGACAATGCAATAGGTGCAAAAATTATTGCAACCATAAGTAATGTTTACCCAAGCGTTAGGATAGCTTGTGCGTGTTTTTGGCGTGCCCTCAATAATTGGACCTTCTTTATCTAGTACTTCAATTAATGTTCGTTTTTGTTTAAGTTTATTTTCTAAAAGGGACCTAAAATTTTCTAGATTATGAGTGCCAAAAATTATATCGATAAAAGGAAATTTCTGGTGAAGTTTTTGTGCATATCCGACTTGTTGCGTCATGCATCCACCAACGGCAATAATCAAATCTTTATTTGCTTTTTTTAATTTTTTTAGTGCACCAATATTTCCATCTGCAGTGTTTTCGGCATTTTCTCTTATGCAACAAGTATTAAACACAATTATATCAGCGTTTAACTCGTTATCTGAAGGAGAATAACCCATGCTAGTAAGTATTCCGGCAAGTTTTTCAGATTCATGAATATTCATCTGACAGCCATACGTGGTTATGTAATATTTTTTATCATTTCTTTCCATACCCTATATAATAACTTATTATTTAATATTTGTCAATTTATAATTGCAATTTTGAATAATATATCCTTACTTTTGCATACTAAATTGTATGAAAAGTGCACTTAAAATTTCTATTATGATAATTGCAAGTATATTAATAATTTTATTCTGCATGTTTTTTTACTATCAAATATCAACTTTTAATATTAAATTAGATACAAACAAATTGATAAGTTTTGATAGAAGTATAGTGTATTACGACATAAATAATAACGTTGTTTTGGAAGAATCAAACGGAAAAGCTATAGTTAATATATCTGAAATTCCAGAATATACAAAAAATGCATTTATATCAATTGAAGATAAGCGTTTTTATAAGCATAAAGGTGTTGATTACCAAGGACTTTTTAGAGCATTGCTATCTAATATTAAATCATTTTCATTTAAGCAAGGTGCGTCAACTATAAGTCAACAATTAATTAAAAACACACACTTATCAAGTAAAAAAACATTAAAAAGAAAACTAATTGAATTAAAACTTGCGAGAGAATTAGAAAATAAATATTCAAAAGAAAATATTTTAGAAAAATACTTAAATACAATTTACTTTGGTGAGAATTGTTATGGGCTTTTAAGTGCTTCTAGACATTATTTTGATAAGGAGCCATGTGAATTATCGTTAAATGAAAGTGCAATCCTTGCCTCTATTATAAAAGCGCCTAAATATTACTCACCTTATCAAAATTATCAAAACTGTTTTAATAGAAAAAACTTGGTGTTAAAAGAGATGTTTTCGCAAGATTTAATAACAAAAACAGAGTTTGATAAAAATATTAATACACCTATTAAACTCGCTCAAAAAAACCAAACAAACAAAGGTTTTGATTATTTTAATATAGCATCAAAACAACTTGATAAAGTAATAAAAAACTCGCCTTATTCAACAAAACAAATTAACGTTTATACTTACATCAATCCACAAATTCAAGATTTTTTAGAAAAAAGTATAAATTCTTGTGAGGTAGATGCGCACAAGTCTGCAGTTATTTTGGATAAAAATGCACACGTTTGCGCATATTATTCAACTTTTGGTTTAACGAATAGGCAACTAGGTTCAGTTATAAAGCCTTTGATATGTTATGCCCCTGCAATTGAAAATAATTTGGTTAGTTCTGCTACAAAAATCCTTGATGAAAAAACTAATTTTGGCAATTATTCTCCAAGAAATTATAATGACAAATATTTAGGCAATATCTCAATTAAAAAAGCACTTGCAACAAGTTCAAACGTGTGTGCAGTAAAATTACTAAACTATATTGGAGTTGAAAAAGCAAAGGCGTATTTAAAAAAATTAAACATTTACACGACAAACAATGATAATTCATTGTGCTTAGCCCTCGGCTCAACTGAACAAGGCTCTGATTTATTGGATATAACAAGTGCCTATTGTGTTTTTAATAATAAAGGAGAATATGCTGCACCGTCGTTCATAAAAAATATAACAGGTGCAAATAACAATATTATTTATCAAAATCATCAAGAAAATAATAAGGTTTTTTCAGATGACACAATTAGCATAATGAATGAAATGATGAAAGAAAGTGTACAAAATGGAACGGCAAAAAAACTAAAGCAATGCAAACAGAAATTGTATGCAAAAACAGGCACTGTTGGTAATAAAAAAGGTAATACCGATGCTTATACAATATCTTATAACAATAAATATGTTGTTGGAGTATGGTTCGGAAATAAAAATAATAAAATATTAAGTAATAATATTACTGGAGGAAGTTTTCCTGCAAGCATATCAAGTGAATTATGGAATAATTTATATTGCATGTATCCTGATGAAACTGAAATTGAAACTAGCGATAGCTTGCAAGAAGTTTATCTTGATAAAATAGAATATGATAGTACAGGAAATTTAGTTTTAGCTGATGAAAATTGCCCTTTAAGGTATAAGTTTAAGGCGTTATTTAAAAAATCTATGGTTCCAAAAAAGATTTCCACAAGGTTTACATCCCCAACAATCGAAAAACCAATATTGTCAGTAAATAACAATGAAATAAGTATTAGATTATGTCTGACACAATGTGTTGAGGCTAAGATATTTAGACTTGAAAATGGCAAAAAAATAGAAGTATTTGATAGTTCAAAATCAAAAGATAAAATTTATTTAGATAGATGCATGAAAAAGAATTTCACCTACACTTATATCATTGTTCCCTATTGTAATATTAATGGTAAAACATATTTTGGCAAAGAAATTGTTTTAGAAAAAATAAAATCGCCAGTTTTAGAAACTGACGATTGGTGGAATATTTAATTTTTAGGTTAAACTATTGCTAAATGTTAAAAGGTGTATTTTTCAACGTTTTTAAATGCTTCGTCAATAAGTGCTTCAACATCTAATTTACTTTCAGCCTTCTTTACCCTTTCAAGATTTGGTTTTATAGCTGGATATTTTGGCAAGAACACTGTGCAACAGTCTTCATAAGGCAGAATAGAAGTATCATAGGTATCGATTTTTTTTGCGATATCAATAATATCGAGTTTATCAAAAGCAATAAGTGGACGTAGCATTGGCATAGTCACAACTGAATTTGACGACGTTATACTTTCTATGGTTTGGCTAGCAACTTGGCCTAGGCTTTCACCTGTTATAATAGCTTGGTCGCCTTGTTGAATTGCTAAACGTTCTGCAATTCTCATCATAAATCTACGCATAATTGTTATCATAAATTCTTCAGGACAATGCTCGTGAATTGCTTCTTGAATATGAGTGAAAGAAACTACGTAAAGATTGATTCCTCCATTATATTCGCCGACCTTTTTAGTAAGTTCAATAACCTTTTCCTTAGCTGCTTCACCTGTGTATGGAAAACTATGAAAATGTAAACAATTTAATTTCATGCCACGTTTACACATCATATAACCTGCAACAGGACTATCAATGCCTCCAGAAATTAAAAGTAATCCTTTGCCAGCTGAACCAACAGGCATGCCACTTAGACAGAAAACAACGTCTGTGTATACAAAAGTTTTTCCATCTTCTCTAATATCAACGTAAAGAGAAAAATCTGGATTTTTAACGTCTACAGATATATTCTTGCCGTATAAATCTAACAATTTTCCACCAAGAAGCATAGATGTTTCCATGGAATTCGGTGAGAAAGTCTTATCTGCCCTATTTGTGATAACCTTAAACGTTCCATTTTTATCTTTCATTAAAAGAGCGGCTGCTTCAAAAATCTTATCAAAATTATTTTCAACAACCAAGGCTTTACTATAAGTGTGAATCCCAGCAATTTTATGAAGTTTTGCAGTAATTAACTCATAATCTAGCGGGTCATAATCTTCAATTAAATAACGACTATGCATGCATGTAAAAGTAAAATTAAATTCTTTTAAGGAATTTTTAATATTTTCTTTTAGCATTTTTTCAAAAAAACCACGATTTTTGCCTTTAAGATGAATTTCGCAATATCTTATTATAATAGCACTTTTCATTATTTTAATATTCCCTTTAATTTTTTAACTGTTTGATTAATTATTTTAATAGCATCTTGACACTGTTCTAAAGACGTTTCGGTTGAAAAACTAATTCTTATAACGCCATCTAGAACATCTTGTTTATAACCACAATTTTCTATAACTCGGCTAAATCTATTTTTTGATGAGCATGCAGATCCATTACCAACAATTAAGTTTTGAATTTCTAAAGCGTGCATAACAACTTCACCACGGAGACCTTTTGCCGATATTGTAAGAATATAAGGACTGCAATTATCATTAGAGATAATTGTAAATAAATCTTTATCTAAGCCTTCAATAAAAATTGATTTATTAGAAATAGCATTTTGATAATTTTGGTTTAGATTTTGATATTTTTCTTGCCCAGCATAGTCAAAAACTTTTATTCCAAACAAGTTTTCAGTTCCGCTTCTAAGCCCACTTTCTTGACCACCACCAAATATTAATGGAGAAAGGTTTAGGTTCTTTCTTTTAATTAATGCGCCCACGCCTTTTAAAGCATTAATTTTATGTGCACTTATTGAATATAGGTCAATATCGGAACTTAAAGTAAAAGGAATTTTACCATAAGCCTGAACACCATCAACGTGAAAAACAATGTTTTTATCTATAGATTTTAGCTTTTTAGCAATTTCATTAACGTCGTTAATTCCACCTGTTTCATTATTAACGTGAACAATTGATACAAAACTTACCTTATTGTTCTTTACAAAATCAAAAAGTTTGTCTTGATTTACCGTTCCGTCTGAATTAATATCAATAAACTCTACATTATGTCCACGATTTTTAAGTTCTAAAAAACTTTTATAAACAGCAGAGTGTTCTCCTTTAGATGTAATAAACGTTCCCCTTTTTATAGCACAAAAAATTGCCATGTTGTCACTTTCTGAGCCACAAGACGTAAAGATAACGTCACAATTAGTTGCACGTAAATTACGTAATATATTATCCTTTGCAACCTTAATTTCTTTAGCACAATTTAACCCACCTGAATATAAGGCAGATGGGTTATAAAATTTTTCAGTATTAAAAACTTCAGCTTTTTGAAGAGCCGTTTTTGACGGAATTGTTGTTGCTGCATTATCAAAGTATAACATTATTTATTTAAAAACCCCTCTTCTAAAATTGATTTTTTAGAAAATCTTAAAATACAAACAATGAATTGTTGTGTACATTCAATGATAAGAAGATTCTTTTGACCATTAACGTTTACAACAATATAATAAAAGTTCTTGTTGTCTAAAGGAGTTAAGTTTTTAGTTAAAATTTGCTTATTTATACCTGCAAAACATTCATACTTTTTATAGGTTAAACTATTATAATAGCCAATTTTTTCTATGTTATAAGTATCAAACTTAATAACAGTTCTTCTTTTAATATCCTTAATTACCTTTGCAATTCTAATAGAACCAGAGATAAAAGTGTAGTCATATTCAACGTAAATTGAATTTTTATATTTACCAAATATAATTGCCATTGCCAAAATTAATATTGCTGGCAATATTGTAAAGATAACGCTTATAAGCACGTTTCTTGAATTTGGGACAAAGAATAAAAAAGCAAAAACAGCATATAGAGTAAAAATTATATAGCAGGCTCTTGAAAGTATTCTGTATAAATTAAATTTTTTAGATAACTTTACTGCATCTTGTAAGGTAGCAGTTTCTTCATAAAAAACATCTTGCATATATCACCTTTTTATTATTTTAGCATATAAATAGCAAAAACACAATTATTTTAGTTTGATTATTGTGACGCCGTTTTCGCCTTCTCCATATTTTCCACGCCTAAATTCTAAAACATTTTTATTGGTTTTAAGATAGTTTCTTATTGCTTTAAGTAAAACGCATTGTCCTACACCGTGGATTATTTTTATTTCTTCTAAATTATGAATTATTGCTTGGTCAATAAAATACTCCGTTTCGGTCAGCGCTTCAAGTTCAGTTTTTCCAATAACGTTTATTTCAATTATAGGAAGGCTTTTTGTTGTTTGTCTATAAATTTTTATATCTTTTTTGTTATTTTCTATCTCTTTTTCGCTATTATATAGTTCACTAATTTTTACTTTTGTTTTTATGTTGCCAATCAAAACTTCAGCTTCATTTTTGCTTTCTTTAATGCTAAATAGTTTTGCATAAGAGCCAAGAGACTTCACATAAACCTTGTTGCCCACTTTTAAATCAGCTTTATTTGCTTTAATAAGTTCAATAGGACTATTGTCATAATCACTATCTAGATATTTACTGTTTTTAAGCCTGTTTTTAAGTTCATTTGCCCTAAAAACTTCTTTACTTTCAAGGTCTACTGCTTTTAATATAGCTTTTAATTCTTCTATTATCTCTTCAGCATCAGCTAGTTTATCAGCAACAATTCTTTTTGTTTCTTGCTTTGCTGACAACGTTATTTTTTCTCTTTCTTTTATAATTTTTTCTTTTTCTAAAACAATTTGATTAAGTTCTTTTTGTTTTTCAGCTTCAAGCTTTTCTAATTTATCAGCAAGCTCGTCTGCTTTTCTTCTAGTTTCTTCTGCTTTTTTGAGAACTAATTCAAAAGACACTTTTTTATCAGATAATAGTTCAAGCGATTTATCTATTATGCTTTTATCAATCCCAAGTGTTTTTGCAATCTCGATTGCATTAGAACTTCCTGGTATGCCAATGTTTAATTTATAAACAGGTTTTAATGTCTTTGCATTAAACTCCATTGATGCATTTTCAAGCTTATTATTGTTCATAGCGAACTCTTTTAGCCTTGAATAGTGCGTTGTTATTATGCCATAACAATTGCTGTCTAAAAGTTTTTCAATAATCGCAAGAGCGAGTGCACTTCCCTCTTCTGGGTCGGTCCCTGCTCCAATTTCATCAATTAAAACCAAACTGTTATTATCAACGTTATTTATTATATTGATAATATTCATAATGTGAGAAGAAAAGGTCGAAAGGTTTTGTTCAATACTTTGTTCATCGCCTATATCACAATAAATATTATTAAACACAGAGATACTACTATCATCATCTGCAGGAATATAAAGACCACTCATTGCCATAGCACAAAACAATCCCGTAAGTTTAAGAGTGACTGTTTTACCACCTGTATTTGGTCCTGTTATAAGTAAAAAGTTAAAGTCTTTTCCTAAGTGGATAGAAACAGGTACAACTTTTTCTTTATTTATAAGCGGGTGTCTTCCCCTTTTAATATCTATAAAACCATTATTGTTTAGTTTTGGTTTAGAGCATTTATTTTTATAAGCATATCCAGCACGAGCAAACGCATAATCAAGTTCGGCTAGATTTTCAGCGTTGTATCTTAGTGCATATGACATGTTAGATATTTTTTGAGAAAGTTCGGCAAGAATTCTATGAATTTCTTCCTTTTCATCAAGAAGTGCTTTCTTTAGGTCGTTGTTAAGTTCCATAACATGCTCTGGCTCAACAAAAACAGTTGCACCAGACGATGATTGGTCGTGTATAAAGCCTTTAACATAACTCCTAAATTCACTTTTAACTGGAATTACATATCTATCTTGACGCATTGTGACAACGGCATCTTGTAAATATTTATTTGAACTTCCACGCATATAAGAGTTAAGTTCAGCCCTTATCCTTGCATTTATGTTCGCAATACTTTTTCTTATTGAATAAAGTTTTGGCGAAGCATTATCGCTAATTTGGTCTTCAGAAATGATTATGCGAGAAATTTCGGCTTCAAACTCTGGATTTGTATATAAAATATCAGTTATTTGCCTTAAAACAAATAAAGTATTATCATTTACCGAATTTATTGCATTTTTTACCATTCTTGCACTTTTTAGGTTAGCTAAAACGTGTAAAATTTCAACATTATTTAAAACGCCACCAACGTCAACTCGTTTTAGTTCATCAGTAATGTCGTCAAAAAAATAAATACCACCTGTACTATAAGTAAAAAGATATTTATAGGCTTCTTCAGTTTTTTTAAGCAAAAGTTCGCTACCAACAAGACTTGTTAAAGGCTTTGAAGATAATATTTGTTCTTTTGTGCACCCTAAAACGGCAAAAGCACAAACTTCAGCCAAAATTTTATCATATTCAAGTGCCTTTAAAGTCTTTTCGCTAACCATTATCTAAGTTCTGCTCCTAATTGATAACTTAATGATTTTAGTATCTTTTTAATAATGTTATCCACTTCTTCAACATTTAATGTTCTATCGTCTGCAACGAAAACAAGATTAAATGCCATACTCTTTTTGCCTTCACCGATTTGAGCGCCTTGATAGATATCAAAGAGTTTTATACTTTCTAAATATTTTCCACTTGCTCTTTTAATGATATCTTCAATTTGTGCGTGAGATATGCTGTTTTCAACAATAATTGCTAAATCCCTTTCAACAGTTGGAAATTTTGAAATTTGTTTTGCAACTATTTTACTGTTAAATTGTTTTTCTAATTTAGAATAAGAAATTTCACCAGCATAAACAGGTTTATCAGCGTCTAGTTTATCAATAATTTGTGGATGAATTTGACCGATTGAGCCAATAATTTCACCATTAATTAGTATATCTGCACAACGTGTTGGATGGAAATATGCCTTTTTTGAAGCAATATACTCTACTTTTTGACCATGGCAGAAAGAATTGATAACACCATCTACAACGCCTTTTAGGGTAAAGAAATCTTCGTTTTCGCCAAACAACACAAATGACAACATTTCATTTTCAGTAGGTAATTTTTCAAGAGGTAAACTTTCTGGGTTATAAACTTTTGCAAGTTCAAATAATCTGCCATCAAAATTTTTTCTATTTAAGTTATGGCAAGCACTTCTAACAGCCGATGGCAAAAGAGACGTTCTCATAACGGCTAAATCTTCGCCTAGTGGATTTAATAATTTGATAAACTTGTGTTCAGAAGCAGTTTTATCTAAACCGAACATGTCGTATTCCTTTTCGCTAACAAAAGAATAGTTTATCATTTCGTTAAAACCATAGCCAACTAAAAGATTTTTTAGTTGCTCGTGTGATTTTTGTGCTTCGGTAAAGCCGCCATTTGTAATTGCAGAAGTTTTTAAGAGTGTTGGCTTAATGTTTTCATAACCATATTCCCTAATAATTTCTTCAGCAATATCAGGATAATCTTCCATATCTTCTCTATAAAGTGGAACTTTAACCGTTATAGCGTCATTATCTAACTTAACTACAAAACCAAGTCTTGTTAATATATCAACAATAGTTTCTGTTGGAACAACGATACCCAAAACGCCGTTTATTTTACCTATTGTTGTTGTAATTTCTTTTTGTTTAATCTCGCCTTCATATAAATCATAACCATCGCATGCGATAGTGCCACAACTTAATGTATCGATAAGATTTAAGGCTCTTTTTAGACCTGTTTCAACTGAGAAATAATCTACACCCTTTTCATAGCGAGATGATGAATCAGTTCTTTGACCTAATTGCTTTGATGTTTTTCTTATATTGTCCCTTGTAAATTTTGCGCATTCAAAAACAATATCTTTAGTGTTGTCGTTTATGCCACTATTTAACCCACCCATAACACCGGCTAGTGCAACAGGTTTGTTTTGGTCACAAATAACAAGGTTGTTTTTATTTAGTTCAAACTCTTTTTCGTCCAGTGTAATAATTTTTTCATTTTCGTTTGCTCTACGAATTTCAATTTGGCTACCTTCTAAAGTGCTTAAATCAAAAGCATGCATAGGTTGTCCAATTTCTAAAAGTACATAGTTTGTAATATCAACGATATTGTTAATCGTTCTAATTCCCATTAAGAAAAGTCTTCTTTTAAGCCATAGTGGAGACTCAGCAATTTTAATATTTTTAACTAAATGTGCAGAGTATCTTGGACATAAATCAAAAGCAGAATTTGTCACTTTGACTAATGATTTTGTGCTTAAATTATCGTCGCAAGTATAGCTAAGTTCAGGCATTTTTAATGGTTTATTTAATACGGCTGCAACTTCACGAGCAATGCCTAAAATCGACTGACAATCTGGGCGATTTGCAGTGATATTTATGTCAAACATAACGTCTTCAATTTCAAGTAATTCTTTAACTTCAACGCCAAGTGGAAAAGTTTCATCTAAAATTAGAATTCCGTTTACAGACGCACCTTGATACCAGTCGTCATTTATGCCTAATTCTTCCCCACTGCAGAACATTCCGTAAGATGTAAGTCCACGAAGTTTGCCTGTTTTAATTTTCTCTCCATTTGCAAGTGTTGAATTATCTAAGGCAACAGGAACAACTGCCCCAACAAAAAGGTTTGTTGCAGCTGTTATTATTTGCAAATTTCCGTGTTCACCTGCATCAACTTGAACAACAGAAAGCTTATCAGCTTCTGGGTGTTTTTCAATGCTTAAAACCTTACAAGTGACAATTCTGTTGATGTTTTTGCCAATGTAAGACATTTCTTCAACTTCAAATCCACAAGAAAATAATTTATCTTTTAACTCTTCTGCAGAGCAATCTATATCAACGTATTCTTTTAACCAAGAAAGTGGTGCTTTCATATTTTTATCTCCTATTAAACTGTTTTAAGAACTTAACGTTATTTTCAAACAACGTTCTTATATCAGAAATTCCATATTTAATCATTGTAATTCTTTCAATACCAAGACCAAAAGCAAGACCAGAATATTCGTTAGAATCAATTCCACTCATTTCTAATACTTTTTTGTTTACGATACCTGCACCTAAAATTTCTATCCAACCAGTGCCTTTGCAAAGGCTACAACCTTTGCCGTGACATTTACAACAAGTAACGGCTACTTCAACACTTGGCTCTGTAAATGGGAAGTAAGAAGGTCTAAAGCGTGTTTTCGTTTGTTCATCAAACATTATTTTAACAAATTCATCTAAAAGACCTTGTAAATCACAAAGAGAAACACCCTTATCAACAACAAGTCCT
>JAZKZI010000055.1:0-33114 GCA_045612585.1 Christensenellaceae bacterium
ATAGTCACTGCTATCCGTTCAAAATTAGGGGTTGGCTTTTTAACTGAAGGATACGTTAAAGGATTTATTGAAAGTGGCGAGTTTAAAATTATCAATATTAAAGACATTGTTGCAACCCAAACTAATTATCTTGTAATGCACAAAAACAAAAAACTAAATTCTTTTCAGCAACAAGCCTTTGACATAATAAAAACCCTTGCTTAGTCGTATAATAAATAAAATTAACAAAATAATAAGACTCGGTCTTAAATAAGCCGAGTCTTTATCTATTCCATTCTTTTATTTTTGGTTTTTCTTTAACATTTCTACAATGTCGCTTAGTCTATCTAAATCATCACGAGTGTAATAATCTATATATATTCTGCCCTTTTTATCGTTGCCGATAGCGTTTACTTTTGTGCCAAGAACCCTTTGCATATCCATTATGAGTTCTTTTAGTTCGTTAGAGAGTTCTTGCTTTATCTTCTTTTTTGCCTTTACTTCTGGTGGTTCAAAGAATTCTTTAACTTTCTTTTCAACGTCTCTAACAGAAAGGCCGTCTTTAATAGCAGTTTGCGCAAACTTAATTTGGTCTTGTTGTGGTAAAGAGATAATTGCCCTTGCGTGACCTGCAGAAAGCGTGCCGTTTGCAACAAGTTTAATAACGTCTTGAGAAAGATTAAGTAGCCTTAAAGTATTTGCAATAGCTGGGCGAGATTTGCCGATTCTGTCAGCCAAATCTTCTTGAGTCATGCCATAATCTTCCATAAGTGAACGCATAGCCGTTGCCGCTTCTATTGGGTTTAAGTCTTCCCTTTGTAAGTTTTCGATAAGCGAAATTTCTTTAATTTGTCTTTCGTTATAGTTTTTAACGATAACAGGAACAGTTGATAATCCAGCAAGTTTACTTGCCCTAAAACGTCTTTCACCTGCTATAATCATATATCTATCGCCACTCTTATTAACGATAATAGGCATAATCACGCCGTGTTTTGCGATAGAGTCTGCAAGTTCTTGAAGCGCCGTTTGGTCAAACACCTTTCTTGGTTGGTTTGGGTTTGCAAAGATTGAAGAAATTTCAATTTGCTTTACGTCTTCACCACTACTGTGCGTTTTTTCTTCCTCAAACAATAAACTTTTGCCGTAATCTTCTTCTGTTTCAGAAAACAAGGCAGAAAGACCTTTTCCTAATCCTTTTGCTTTCATACTTTCCTCCAATTATTCTTTGGTTTTCTTACCAGGCTGTCTTGCTATGTATTCTTCTGTAAGTGCAAGATAAGCCTTTGCACCCGAACAGCGTGTGTCGTGGAGCATTATTGGCACGCCGTGGCTTGGTGCTTCTGCCAAACGAATATTTCTTGGGATAACAGTGTCGAAAACTCGTTTGCCAAAATATTTGCGAATTTCTTCGCTGATTTGTCTTGATATAATTGCCCTATTATCGCTCATTGTAAGCACAACGCCTTCAATTTTAAGAGATGGATTAAGATGCTTTACAACGAGTTTAATGGTATTCATTAGTTGTGATAAACCTTCTAATGCATAATACTCACTTTGGATAGGGATAAGCACGGTATCTGCCGCTGCTAGTGCGTTTATTGTCAAAAGCCCAAGTGATGGTGGACAATCTATCGTTATAAAGTCATAACTTTGTTTAGCACGTTCTAAAACTTTTCTAAGCACCTTTTCCCTGTCTTTAACGTACACAAGTTCCACTTCTGCACCGGCAAGGTCTATATTAGAAGGAAGTATATCTAGTCCTTCCACGCACGTTTTAAGCACGGCTTCTTCGATAGGCATATCGTCTATCATAACGTTATAAACCGATTGCTTTACTTCACTTTTTGCAAAGCCTAAGCCACTTGTTGCATTGCCTTGAGCATCAAGGTCAACTATCAAACATTTATAACCTTTCTTTGCAAGGTATGCCGACATGTTTACACAAGTTGTGGTTTTGCCCACGCCACCTTTTTGGTTAGAAAAAGCAATTATTTTTCCCATAACTATCTCCTTTGCAAGTTTTGCTTTATCTGATTTATTCTTTTGTATATAAGAAATTTTCTATTCCTTATCTGATTTTTGTTCTACTACTTCTTCTTTATTTTCTGCCGTCGTATCAGGTTCTGTTTTTTCTTCTGACTTTTCCGTCTTTTTTTCTTTAGCTTTCTCTTCAGAAATTATAACAGATTTTCTCTTAAAGGGATTTTCTCTTAAAGAGCGTTCGTTTTTATCCATAAATTCTATAATTTCTTCAACACTCTTTCCTTCCATAAGCATATCCACTTCTTCAGTAAAGATTGTTTCTCTTTCCACTAAAAGCCTTGCCATGTTGTCAAGAAGCTTTTTGTTTTCTGAAAGAAGCTTTCTTGCTTTTTGAAGAGCAGTTTCAATAATTTGTCTAATTTCTTGGTCAATAATACCAGCAGTTTGTTCACTGTAGTTTACGTGTGACGCCATATCCCTGCCGATAAACACTTCTTTATCCGAACCATAAGAAATAGGGCCAACCTTTTCACTCATACCCCACTCGGTCACCATGAGCCTTGCACGTTTTGTAATGGCTTGAATATCACCAGATGCACCGGCTGAAATATCTTTTATGATAAGTTCTTCTGCAACTCTACCACCTAGTGTCATAACTATGTCGTCTAATAGCTTAGCCTTTGTTAAGTGGTTATCATCAGAATCTGGCCTTGTCATTGTGTAGCCTGCAGCCTGACCTCTTGGAATAATAGAAACTTCGTGAACAGGGTCACAATTAGGCAAGAGCCTTGCTAAGATTGCATGACCTGATTCGTGATAAGCAGTGATGCGTTTATCCGTTTCTGTGACAAGTCTACTCTTCTTTTGTGGACCCATAAGCACTTTATTAATGCCTTCGTAAAG
Organism: Christensenellaceae bacterium; assembly: GCA_045612585.1. Taxonomy (GTDB): domain Bacteria; phylum Bacillota; class Clostridia; order Christensenellales; family Borkfalkiaceae; genus UBA1259. The sequence goes on from JAZKZI010000055.1 coordinate 2,866, forward strand.
GTCTTTATTTGTAATATATTTTCTGTTTGCCCTAGCAGCAAGGATAGCCGCTTCGTTCAAAAGGTTTTCTATATCGGCGCCCGAAAAACCACTTGTCATTCTTGCAACAGTTTTAAAGTTAACGTCGGTTGCAAGTGGCTTGTTTCTTGCGTGAACTTTTAAGATTGCCTCTCTGCCACGAACGTCTGGAACGTTTACGTAAATTTGTCTATCAAATCTTCCTGGACGAAGAAGTGCTGGGTCAAGAATATCTGCCCTGTTAGTTGCTGCCATAACGATAATACCATCGTTCGACTCAAAGCCGTCCATTTGAACTAAGAGTTGGTTAAGTGTTTGCTCTCTTTCATCGTGGCCACCACCCATACCTGTGCCACGTTGGCGACCAACAGCATCGATTTCGTCAATGAACACGATACATGGCATGCTCTTTTTTGCAACGTCAAATAAATCTCTTACTCTAGATGCACCAACGCCGACAAACATTTCAACAAAGTCAGAACCACTTATTGAAAAGTACGGAACACCTGCTTCGCCGGCAACTGCTTTTGCAAAGAGCGTTTTACCTGTACCTGGAGGGCCAACGAGTAGTACGCCTTTTGGAATTCTTGCGCCAAGGTCAGAGAATTTTTTAGGGTTTTTCAAAAAGTCAACGACTTCTGCAAGTTCTTCTTTTTCTTCTTCTGCACCGGCAACGTCAGAAAACCTTACTTTTAAGTTTTGGTTTACCCTTGCGTTAGTTTTAGCAAAGTTCATAGCACTCTTTGTGCCACCTTGCGTTTGCATCATTAAAATAAAGAATACGATTGCAATTAAAATTGTTCCACCAAGTGGAAGAAGTGATGACCAAATTGAACCTGCGTTAGGGTCTGTGTAGCTATAACTTAACTTAAGACTTGAAAGAAGTTCGGTTATTTTTGCAACCTCACTATCACTTCTTGAATAATTTGTAGTAAAAGAAAGAACCTCGCCCGTCACTTGGCTAATCAATTCAAAATTTATAACGTATCCATCAAATACAACGCTAGCAATTCTCGCCCCTTTTGACATATTAAAGCCACTATCTAAAATCTCTTCTCTAATTTGTGTTGCGTGCGCTCTTGTCAATTCCTCACTATCAAGATAGATGTCTCCATCGCCTTGCCCCGTGCTATCTTCGTAAATCGTATTGTTCGTCATTTCGTTGAGTATAGAATGGAACTCAGACGTTTTGATTTCTGTGCTTGCAGTTAAACATGATGTAAACGAAAAAATTGCAATTATAGCAATTATTACACCAAGCACAATCCATAATGTTTTATTCTTTTTTGTTTTCAAAATGCTTCTCCTTAAAATTTATCAGCAATATTATACCTAATTTATATTAAAAAATGCTTGAAAAACCTAACAATTTTCTATATATAATATTATACATTAATAATAATAAAAATACAATAGTTTTGCTAAAATTTTACAAAAATTAAAATCGTTTTACCAATTATTTTTTGGCGCAAAATTAAATTTTAAGCGCCAACAACAAATTTTGCCAAAATATTTTATGCGCTAAACTGAAATGTTTATTATTAAAGCAAATTTAATAACAAATAAATTATTTGCACCTGTTAATTTTTATATAAAGCTTTTACATTTTGCCGCATTAATATAATCTTGCACTATTTTATAAAAATTAACAAATAATGAGTGCGCTTATAATAATAAAACAAAATTTTAAACAAAAACCAACACGTTGCGTAAGTTTTTAATCAAAAAACATGTATACAGCTTAATAAAACATTAATAAGTGCGCATCATATAACCTTAATTTAAACAATATTACTCCGATTAATCATTTATGAATAAAACTACAAACAACATTATTCTAACATGTTAAAATTTAAAAACGCAAAATAATGATATCTGCAACACTTAATAGTCTACAAAGTCTCTTTCTCTAATGCGTAAATTAAAAAAATAACAACCAAAATTTTTTACAAGAAAGCCACGTATTTCCAAGCAACATCTTTTACAAGAAACAGCCAAATTTTATTGCAAAATTTTAATTTAATTAACAAATTTCCTTATTTAAAAATTGTCATTTTAACGCTCTCACACAGAATGGCTTAAAATTTTGGCCGGCTAAAAATTTAACTATTCTCGCTCACAGGTACCATTTTTTAAGTAATTTAGAAATATAACAACCCGATTGTTTCACATGAAACATATGTTTTTTATTGTTTCACGTGAAACATATAATAGTTTTTTTAAGCTCGTTGTTTCACGTGGAACATTAAAATTTAACTTTTAAAATGATTTTACAAGTTTGTTTCTTTATTTTTTAGTGTTTTCTTATTTGTTTATCAAAAATTCAATTTTTAACCCTTTTTAACACGTTTTTTTGACCATTTTTTAATATATAACTTAATAATTTTCCTAATATATAGCTATTTGGTTAAATATGTTTTGTTCTTGTTTAAGAAAAATAGCTACGCAAAGTTTTGCGTAGCTATTTAATTTTACTATTTGGTTTATTATAAAGTGTTTAAAATGATATCTATAATGTTTAGATTAACTGTTTTGTCTATCACAAAACCCAATAGGTCTATTTTTTCTATTATACTAGCAAAACTTGATTCCTGAATGCTAATATAAAGTTCTTGTGTTATGCCGAAAGGTAAAACGCCAACAACTAGTATTATAAGCTCGATTATGATAATAGAATATACAAAACCAAGAATTAAGCCTAAAATTCTGTCAATTTTAGCAACGCTTTTACTTTTATATGCTGCTTTAACCATTTTGCTTATAATCTTAAACAAAATTTTAATCAATATTACTAAAGCAACCACTGATATTATTAGAACTATATAATACGCAATTGTGGGGCATATAACGTCGCTTATAGTTGCGTCGCTAGACACGTTTGCCTTGTTTTTTACGGAGAAGATTATTTTAATAAACAATCCACTTATTCCTGCACTGATTAAACTTCCTTCTGTTGCTTGACTTAGCTTGGTTTGCATCAGTTCTTTACCTAGCAACTTGTTTGCAAGTCCTGACACGTTGTTTGCCATAGAAGAGATGACCCCAAATTCATCTTGTAAAAAATTAATAACAGGGGAAGAAATTAAAATTGCAATTAATAGTGCAAAAACAGTTCCAAACAAAGTAAAGAAAGTTTTTGTAAAGCCTTCTATTAGTCCATATAGCGCTAAAAATAATATTATTAGCAGCGCTACAATATCTATGGTGGCGCTAAAGTTTGACAATAATAAATTAATCATACTTTTCACCATTGTTATTTTAACGTTTATATTAATATATTACCATAATTAATATATTTTTTCAACATAAAACACTTATTTGTATAAAATTATTAAATCATGTCAATAACAATTAAGACGCTTACGTCGTTGTAAACAGAAAAAACAGGAAGTATAAAGCAATTATGGAAAATAACGAATTTTCATTTAGCACTTTTAACGATTATTGTTCTAACGGAATATATCAATCTTTAATAGAGCTTAATAAACAAAACAAAAAGCCAATTTTTATATGTATTGGAAGCGACTTAGTCTTAGGGGATAGTTTAGGACCACTTGTTGGCACATTTTTAAAAAACCGTAATATTGGGGCATATATTTATGGAACACTAAATTTTCCAATAACTGCAAAGGAAGTTGAATATGCTAGAACTTATCTTAAAGAAATGCATCCTAATGCAATTACTATTGCGATTGATGCCGCAATTGGAAGCAGTGATGACGTTGGATTAATAAGAGTTCTAAACAAAGGTCTCAAACCCGGCTTAGGAGTAGAAAAAAATTTAGGCATGGTGGGAGATTTAAGTATTATTGGCGTTGTTGCAAGTAAATCTAATAAAAACTATAATTTATTTAACCTTACTAGACTAAATTTAGTATATAAAATGGCAGAAAATATTGCTTCAGGTATTGAAAAATATATTTGTTATTCAGTAAATAAAGATAGCTTTACTATAAAAAAATCTTTTGGTGCATAGTTTATTATCTTGCATCTTAGTTTGTATTTATTATTTAAAATATTAAACCCAAAACGGCTTTTCGTTTTGGGTTTAATGTGTTTTGTTCAATATTATTTAAGTTTTTTGTTTTTTGCACAATATTTTTTATCTTTTATTGTCATATGCACAATATTCATAAGATATTTGTTCGATATTAATTAGATTTTTGTGAGCATATCTTATTGGGTTTTATTCAATAATTTGACATACTGCAGTTGCATAAACATCCGTATGTGATATTGATATTTCTATTTTTCTTTGACCTAAAAGTTCCTTTGCTTTTCCAAAAAGTTTAACGTATGGCTTGCCATTATCATTATGCAAAACTATAACTTCGGTCACCAAACCACCACCAAGAGCCTTTACAACACTTTCTTTCACGCAGAAAAAGCCTGTAAGGTGCATAGCAGGAAAAAAGTTTTTGTTTGCATAGTCCAACTCTTCTTTAGCAAATAATCTTTCAGCCTTTTTGCTGTCTGCAATTAGCTCTTGTATTCTTTTTACTTCTTCAATATCAATTCCTATCATTTAGCCACCATACCCAAAAGGGATTAACCTTAAAACGCACCGATAGGGTGCGTTTTATAAATTTTAACATTATTTATTTAATAATTCGATTGAATAATCAAGTCTTTTTAAAGTTTCTTCTTTTCCTAAAAGTTCGGCAATTTCCATAACGCCACCAGCTGTTGATTGCTTGCCAGAAATAGCAACTCTAACGCACCAGAAAACTTGTCCGTTTTTAACGCCAAGTTCGTTAACCAAGTTCATCATTGCATCGTGCACGCTATCAAAAGTAAACTCTTTAAGGTCTGCAATAGCCTTTCTTGCAAGTGGCAACACTTTTTTAGCAATTTCGGTGTCAGTTTTCATCTTTTTGTGAGAATACAACTCTAAATCATATTCACCAAATTCTTCTAAAAAGTCAATCTTTTCTGGAATTTCACTAAAGATTTCAATTCTTGTCTTTAATAGGTTGGCAACCTTTAGCATGTCATACTTGCCATAAACTTTGCTTTGTTTTAAAAACTCATCAGCCTTTTCTACAAACTCTTCATCGGTCATAGCCTTTATATACTCGCCAGAAAGCCACTTCATTTTTGTTTCATCAAAAATAGATGGTGACTTATTGATTCCTTCTAATGAGAAGTTTTCGCAAAGCTCACTTAAGCTCATTTTTTCAACGTTAGACTTAGGACTCCAACCCAAAAGTGCAATGTAGTTTACGATTGCCTCTTTTACGTATCCTTTTTTAACAAAATCTTCGTAGCTTGCATCTCCATTTCTCTTGCTGAGTTTGTGCTGAGCATCTTTCATGATAGGTGGAAGGTGAATATAAGTTGGCCTTTCCCAACCAAACGCGTCGTACATAAGGTTATACTTTGGTGTAGAAGAAAGATATTCAGTGCCACGAATAACGTGTGTAATGCCCATCAAGTGGTCGTCAACAACGTTTGCAAAGTTATAAGTTGGCATGCCGTCGCTCTTGATTAAAATGCCGTCTTCAATGTCTTTATAATCAACGCTGATATCGCCGTAAACAAGGTCGTGATAAGTGCCTGTGCCTTCCGTTGGAACGTTTTGGCGAATAACGTATGGCTCGCCGGCAGCAATCCTTTTTTCAATTTCTTCTTTAGAAAGGCTCAAGCAATGCTTGTCGTATCTAATGTTGCCTGTGCTATCCTTAAGGCTTTCAATTCTATCAGCCGAACAGAAACAATAATATGCTCCACCGAGTTCAACTAGCTTTTTCGCATATTCGGTGTAGATTGATTTTCTTTCGCTTTGAACGTATGGTCCAAATTCACCACCCACGTCTGGGCCTTCATCATACATAATGCCCGAATCACGCATAGTGTCGTAAATAATTTGTACAGAACCGTCAACGTATCTTGCCGTATCTGTGTCTTCAATTCTTAAAATAAACTTACCATCATAGCGTTTTGAATATAAAAAGCCATAAAGGGCAGTTCTAAGCCCACCAATGTGTAAATATCCTGTTGGACTTGGTGCAAAACGAGTTCTTACCATTTTAGTTCTCCTTAATTTATAATAAACAGAGCGTTTATATTATCTAATCGTTTATACTATCTAATTTCGTTAAAAATGCTTTGTAAATTGCATTGTTTTTTGATGTCTTCTATCAAATTCTCGCCTTTGAAACTATAAGCTTCGTTTTCGCTTACTATTATGTGGTCAATAAGATTTACCCCGTGCAACTCACAAATTATATTAATTTTCTTTGTCGCAAAAAGGTCCTCTTTGCTTGGCTTGGTGCTTCCACTAGTATGGTTATGCGCCATAATTGCATACGTAGGTTTATAAATGTTTATCGCACTTACAACTTCTGGAATTTCGGCACTAACTTTATCTTTTTGGTTGTCTGTAAATTCAACTTTAGCTAGCAATTTAAATCTTGCATCAAGAAAAATCATCATAAACTTTTCGTGAGAAATCCCCTCAAATATGCTAAGCAAAAATTCTTTGGTTTGGTGTGGGTTAGAAAATGAAATTTCTTTTTGCTTTTTATCTTGTATTCTTTTTAGCACTTCTTTTGTTGCAATAATATAAGATGCAGTTTTCTTTCCAATGCCTTCAACTGCCAAAAGTTGCGTGTGCGTTGCCGAAAACACGCCTTGTAAATCGCCAAAAATTCTAATTAGTTTATGAGCAAGTGGATTAGTATCTTTTCTTGGAATAGCAAAAAATAGCAGAATTTCTAAAACCTGATGGTCGTTAAGAGCATCTGCATTTTTCAAAAAACTTTCAATTGCACGCTCTCTATGTCCTGCGTGTATATTGCCTGCTAAACTCATAAGTTTATTTTACCATAAATTTATAAAAAAGCAAAACGAATAGAATATTTTTATAAATATGCTTACAATATTTTTTGCAATATAGTATAATATAAATGTAAATAATTTTTTGGAGAGATTGCAGTGCAAAATTTTAATCAGTTTATTAGTCACTTATCCAAGCTTATAAGTTTTGAAACCATATTAAGCGAGCCAAAACAAAACGCACCTTTTGGCACACCTATAAAAAATTGTCTTGACTGGTTTTTAGACCTTGCGAAAGAGTTTGGCTTTGAAACTATTAACTATGATGGTTATGCCGGTGAAATTGTTTATGGCAAGGGCGATGAAATAGGCATTATAGGTCACCTTGACGTTGTGCCTATTGGCATAGGCTGGGCATCTGAGCCTTTTTCTTTAACAGAAAAAGAGGGTGTGTATTATGGTAGGGGTGTATGCGATGATAAAACACCACTTCTTTCTTGTCTTTATGCACTAAAGGAATTAAAAGATAGTGGCTTGCCCGTCAATAAAAAAATTCGCCTTATAGCCGGCTGTGATGAAGAAAGTGGCTGGCGAGATATAGAATACTTAAAGACAAAAACAACCTTGCCAGAATATGGTTTTTCGCCTGACGGAGATTTTCCTATTAGCTATGCTGAAAAGGGCATTGTCGAAGTGGCTTTTACTATTCCTAAACTTAAAAACTTTAAAGATATTAAGGGGGGCACAGCATTAAATGCCGTTTGCGATTACGTGGCTGTTCGCCCACTCGTTAAGGTTGATGAAACTGAACTTAAACAGTTTTCTCTTAATCTTGATGAAAAGGGTTATATCTTTTCAAAAGGCAAGTCTGCACACGGCTCTAGCCCACAACTTGGCATAAATGCTATGGTTAAACTTTTTGAATATTTTGCTTTTAAGGGCGAAAACGTTAACGGCGTTTTAGATAACCTTTTTTACGATAAAAAAGGAATATTTGCTCTTAAAAACGAACAAGGGGTGGTCACCCTTTCGCCAAACCTTATTTGTGAAAACGATAGTGGCATAACGATTACTTGTGACTGCAGGATACCTGCGCCCTTTACTTTAGAAGATGTTAAGCCTATTTTTGATAGTTTTGATATAAGTTATACCACCAAAGTACGCCATGACCCTATGATGGCAGAAAAGAACGGCGAGTTTGTTCAAACGCTTCTTTCTGCTTATAATGAAATTACTGGTGAGAATGCCAAGCCTATAAGTATGGGTGGCTCAACTTTTGCAAGGGCGTTTACAAAAGGCTGTGCTTTTGGTCCAAAACTAAAAGGACATATAGACAATATCCACGATGCCAATGAAAACGTTTCTACTGAGCAGATTTTAACGGCTTATAAGATTTATAAAAAGGCGATTTTTGACCTTGTAAAATAACTTGTTTATAAGTTAAAAGGATAGCAAAATTTTTTGCTATCCTTTTTGTTTGTTTTGTTTTATTTAACTATTTTGTGTTATCAATACCGAAAAATGCTTGTGGGTGCGAACATACTGGGCAAATTTCAGGGGCAGTTAAGCCTTTGTGTAAATGTCCACAGTTATTACACTTCCACCACACTTCTTTTTTGCTAGAAAACATTGCGTCGTTTTTCACTTTTTCGGCAAGTTGTCTATATGTTTCTTCGTGCTGTCTTTCAATGGCTGCCACGCCGTCAAAAAGGCTTGCAATGTCTTCATAACCTTCTTCTCTTGCCACCTTTGCAAAGTCCGAATATAAAACCGAACGCTCATAATTTTCAAGGTCGGCAGCATCAACAAGGTTTTCTTCTGTGTTAGAAATTCCGTGAAACAACTTAAACCAAATTTTAGAGTGGGCTTGTTCGTTGTCGGCAAACTGAGTAAAGATGTTGTAAATGGCTTCATAGCCATCTTTTTTGGCTTGTTCGGCATAAAAAGTATATTCGTTATATGCCCCAGATTCTCTTAAATATGCCGTCATTAAGTTTTGATAAGTTTTACTGTCTTTTAACTTCATTTTAATCTCCTTTATTTTTCTTTTCATATAGTTTTGCCTAAAAAAATAAAACAATACTTATTTTTGGTGTAATTAGTTGAAAATTTTGTCTTTTTAGATTATAATAATAAAGATATTAAGAAAAATATTAATTTTTTTAGGTGAATAAAATGACTTTCGATACAAAACTCGTTGGCAAAATCGGTTCAATGGCGCTCATCGATAAGGAGAGCAATATTTTAGACTATACCTTGATTGCAAGGCTATCTTCTGAACTTAAGCCGGGTTATATTTGGATTACAAGTGGTGCTGCCGAAACGGGCAGACTTGATTATATTAAAAGAAACGGCACCGAACTTGTTGGCGAAAAAGAAGACGTTAAAACCGACTACGCTGCGCAAGGTCAGTCTATTTTGATGTCAACCTATCGTGAGTTCGTTGATTCTAAGTATTCGCTTAGACAGGTTTTGGTTGAACACCAACACTTTAACGACCCACAAAAAAGAGAGCACCTTAAAGCAATGCTTCTTCGTGCAAAAGAACAAAACGCAATCCCAATCATTAACTATAACGACGCAATAAGCACAGAAGAAAGCCGTAGGTTTGAAATTCAGTCATTAAAAAACAAAACCGACAAAGTTGTTGAGTGTGTGGATAACGATGAAACGGCTTCTCAAATCGCTTGTCTTGTTAAGGCAGAAAACCTTATTATTTTAACAAGTGCAGACGGCATTTATAAAGATAGTCACGACCCAAGCACTTTGATTAGTGAAATTTCTGGCAAAGACGTTTATGAAGTTTTGGACAACATTACCGAGTGCGAAAATTATTGCAACGGCGCATCTCGTGCAGGGGCAAACGGCGCTAAGGCTAAACTCGAATATATAAAAGACGCTGTTAAAATTGGAACAAAGGTTATAATTGCATCAGCAAAATGCACTTTGAAAGACCTTCTTAGTGGCAAAGCAAAAGCAACAAGAATTGGCATTAGATAATTAAAGAGTTTATAACAAAACAAAAAAAGAGTGGATAACCGCTCTTCTCATAGGGATTTAAATATGCAACTTATAAAACTCGACTTTTAACAAGCCGAGTTTTCTTTTGTCCACGCAAAACAAGTTGAATCAAATTTTATTTTATGTTATAATAAACTCACCGATAAATACGATTTTGTATGGAGGCGTAAAATGATTGTAAAATACGTTACAAACACATATGTGATAACAGATACGTATAAAAAATTATTGCTTGATGCAAAAGATGCGAGCGTAAAAATAGAACCGTCCAACGACGATAGCACAAAATTAGTTTTTTTCGAAAATAAAAAACATCCATATGAATTTTTCATTGAAGACGATACACTTACGATCAAATTAGTAAAAACGAGATGGTACAATTTTTTAAGAATTGGTATTGATCGTTCGGAAATTAGACTATATGTTCCTAAATCAACACTTGAAACAATCTCGGTAAGATCCAATACAGGATACGTTGATATATCCTCAATAACTTGTAATGGCGCTATAGATATCCAAATAAACACAGGAAAAATAAATTTAGAAAGTGTCTTCTGTCAAGCTTTTAATTCAAAAGGAAACACAGGACACATCTCGTTGAACAAATTGACTGCAACACAGAATATCTCAATCAAACGCGGCACCGGAAAGGTTTCATTAAATGATTGCTTTGCCCATGAGATTTTTGTAAAAACCAACACGGGAAGCGTTCGTGGCAGACTTCCGTCTAATATGGCGTTTATAGTTCGAACTAACACAGGCAGAATGGAAATACCTAAAGTCCCCATCGGAGAAGCAATCGGCGGAAGATGCGAAATAAAAACAAACACGGGAAATATCAAATTCGAATAAGTAATGTCAAATTCCAATTTATCGATTTGATATTCTTTGTGGAAAAATTTTCAAAAGTGTAGCACACTATACTTTCAAAAGAAAGTCGTGTGTTTTGCAAAGCAAAAAGTAAAGGATAGCAAAATTTTGCTATCCTTTTATAATGTCTAAAAAATCCCTATGAGTGACGCACCTAAACCACTCTTTTTCTTTTTATATTAAATTTATTTTTCCTTATCTATAAACAAATAACCAAAACACCGATTAAAAGGGCAAGTGAAATAGTTGCAAATAAAAGCGAATAGCCTATTACAGGGCTTACTTTTTTATTCCATTTAACTCCTCTAAACAAAGATGGTTTCTTGTTTTCTATTGCCGTAGTTGTTTCACCTTCTATCATCACTCTATCCTTTCTAGACTGTTTAACAACGTATTGCATTGCAATTGCAACGAACACCATTAGTCCACCGAAAACGACAAATGAGATATCATAACTTCCAAAAATATCAAAGATGAAGTTTCCTATAGGCGAGCCTAGTGCATAACCTGCATAGTTTGCAGCAGAGAACACACCGAGAACGCTCATATAGCTTTTATTTCCAAAAAGTTCGCTTGCATAGAGTGGAAGCATAACCGTTTCAAGTGGAAGGGCAATGTCTTGGAACACAAGTCTAACAAAAGAAAGGGCAATACCTAAATCAGTTGAATCGACAAACACTTGCGCAACAACCGAAATAAACGTGCTTATCAAACAAATATTCATGGTAAACCTTAAGCCCTTTTTATCGAACATAAAGCCTGTCAAAATTTTTGTTCCCATCAAAACTATAAGACCGAGCGAAGTCATTGTTGTGACAAGCTCGTTAGAAATGCCTTTATCTTGCATATGTGGAACGGCAATTCCACTTAAACCCTGAAGCGACATACCTGTAAACGCCAAGCATATGCACGCTATATAAAAGTATGGTCTAGTTAAAATATCTTTATATTCCATACCAACCCAGCCACTGCCACGGGCTTTTTTGGCTTTGTTTTCGATAATCGTTTTTTCGGTGCCCTTTGGTCTATCTTTGAAAAAGATTATAACAAGCGCAAGCACAACTGCAAGAATTATTGTAATAACCTTGTATGAATCACGATATCCGAAAGTGTTTTTATAGATAATAGGCGAAACAATTTCGGTTGCAATAGCCCCAAAAAGACCGTTAGAGGAAAGGATTAAGCCTGTTATTTTGCCCTTGTTTTCTTCTTTGCACCAAAGTTTTACAACGGCGCCGACCATAGTCGTGCTCGTCCAAGCAAGACCTATGCCAAGCAAAACGCCTGCGATATAAAACATATATAGCTCTTCTGCAAGCATATTGATAACAGAAAAACCCATAAGACAGATAAAACCTGCGCAAATTAGTTTTTTTGCACCAAACTTGTTTATAAGCGTGCCAAAGAAAATATTTATTATGGTTGTTGCAACAAATCTAAATGTATCGTTAAGCGAAAATGCGCCACGGCTAAACCCTAGCGCTTCAGTCATAGGAACAACGTAAAGCGTTCTTCCACTTGAACAAAAGCCTAGCGACACACCCGTCACTAAAAAGCAAATGGCAATAACTATATAGCCATAATTAAACTTCTTTTTCTCGTTTAACATCTCACATCTCCATAATATATAATTCTCAATAATTATACGCCTTAAATTTTAAATTGTAAAACAAAACAAGTGTAAAATATTAAGTTTTTCAACTTTTTAAGCAAGGAAAAAGTCGCCAAAAATATTTTGTCGAAATTTTAGTTTTTTTGAATATATTTTGCCATTATGCACAACATATTATCAAGGGGGATGAATATGAGAGATAATAAGAAAAATAAAACGACCAGTAAAAGTTCAAAAAGCACGAAAAACTGTAAGTAAATCTAAGTTTAAAAGTGATTTTGATACTTTTGGCTCTTATACAGGCGTAGATGCTTTTGATAAGTACGATAAACCTGTTCAAGACGCTGACGATTTATAAAAATCTTTTAATTAAACCTTTATTTGATTAGGCAGAATTCTTTAACTGAAGTTTTAATAATTAATCACGTACGTATAAATTAATATATAAATGTTAATATATAAATGCGAGTAATTATTATAAATAGAAGAAAAAGCTTTTTGCCTTTTCTTTTTTTAAATTTTTTTTACTAAAAAAATAAAAACTTGACAAAACTTTTTGTTTGATATATAATAGCCTTGCTTTTTAAGATAGTTATACGGTCGCGGGGGCAGGGAGAGCCTGTCAATGAGGAAAGTCCGAGCGTTTTAGAAACAGGGTGCTGGAGAAATCCCAGTGGAGGCGACTTTAAGGAAAGTGCAACAGAAAACAACAGCCCGTTTGGGCAATGGTGAAAAGGCGTGGTAAGAGCACACCGACGTTGTGGTGACACAAGGTGCAATGTAAACCCCACCTGACGCAAGATTGACAAACTATTTCATTAGGGAGTTTCACCGAAATAGTTTAACAAATATCGCTGGGGGATAATGGCAACATTATTCGTAGATAAATGACCGTACACGACAGAACTCGGCTTACAGATTGTCTTAAAAACACATCAGCCTTGCAAGGCAATTCCTTGCAAGGCTGTTCTCTTTTTTTGTGGTAAATTTTATTTTTTTAGTCGCTTACCTTTGCACACCTTAAAGACACGTAGTTATATCTTCCAAGCAAGGTGTTAAAGATAGGATTATCGTGGGCAGACACCCTTATGCCGTTTTCAACGCTTGTGACAAATAAATTGTGATAATATTTTTGTCCGTTATAAAGCTCGATAATATCCCCAACCTCAAGGTCACTTAATTCGCACTCGGTTAGTTTTAACCCCACGCCCTTATTATTTATGCCAAAGTTCCAAAACTCATTTACGCCAGACCACGCAGGCGCTCTACTACTAAGCGAAAGGTAAAACCACCCATATTTATCAAAGTTCATTGCCACGCCACCAGCGTGAATACATTGCGAAACAAAGTTGGTGCAATCTCCACCGAGCTTAGAAAAGTTATAATAGTTTGGGTTAAAACTTTCTGCCCACCTTTTTGCATAATTATAGGCTAATTCTCTATCATACATAATATATTATATTCTTTGTCTTTATAAAACTCTACAAACAAAAAAGACTAAACTTTTTAAGTTCAGTCTTTTATTTGTTCATCTTTGGATTTTCCGTTCTTTCTAATAAATAATCAATTGACACATCAAAATAATCGGCAAATGCAATCAATGTTTCATAATCAGCCTGCCTTTGCCCGTTTTCATACCTACTAATGCTATTTTGATTCATATTTAAATCAATAGCAAGTTTTAATTGTGAATTTTTTTTCTTTTCTCTTAAATATTTTAATCTCCTATTTTTGACAATATTATACCGATTTGGTATAATAAAATATCCCCTTTTGGGATAATTTTACAATTAGGAGAATTTTTATGAAAGAATCTAGGTTTGACGGTGGTTTATTAGGACTAATTGGTATCGGCATATTGAGTTGGCTTTTAATCTTGATTACTCTTGGCATTGGTTTGCCATGGGCAATATGCTTAAAAGAGAAGTGGTATGCCTCACATACAATTATTGATGGCAATCGTTTGTGTTTTGATGGCACAGGTGGGCAACTTTTTGGCAACTATATTAAGTGGTTTTTGCTTACTATAGTAACTCTTTGCATTTACTCATTTTGGTTAACTATTAAAATGAAACAATGGGTTGTTAAACATACTCATGTATTAAACAATTTTTCACCAATAATTTAATTGAATAACTAAAACTATAAAAGCGTGAGAATTTTCTCACGCTTTTTGTTTTTTTCTTTTATTTTTTAAGATATACCATGAGTACTGCAATGTCGGCAGGGGATACACCAGAAATTCTGCCTGCTTGACCTAAGTTCTTAGGGCGAATTTTGTCGAGTTTTTGTTGGGCTTCTATTCTTAAGCCTTTTATTGACAAATAGTCTATATCGTCTGGCAAACTCTTTTCTTCAAGTTTTTTTGCCTTTTCAATTTGCTCTAAGCCCTTTTGCAAATAGCCTTGATATTTTGCGTCAGTCTCTACCGTGTCTAAAATTTCTTTAGAAATTCCTTCAAACCCACCAAGACTTTGTATAATCTCGCTAAGCGATATACCACGCCTTATAAGGTCGCCTTTAGTTAAGCCTTGCTTTGCACTATCATAGCCGTGTGCTTTGAGTAAACTATCGGCATCTTTTGGCTTAACCAAAATATTCATCTCTAAAGTTGCCTTTTCATACTCTGCAACTCTATTTAGATATCTATTGTATCTAGCATCGTCAACAAGTCCTGCTTTTCTTCCCTTTTCGGTAAGTCTAAAGTCTGGGTTATCTTGCCTTAAAACAATTCTATACTCGGCACGGCTTGTCATCATACGATATGGTTCGTTTGTGCCTTTTGTCACAAGGTCATCGATTAAAACGCCGATATACCCGTCGTCTCTTGAAATAATAAGTGGCGCTTCCCCACGCATTTTAAGTGATGCGTTAAGCCCTGCGATAAGTCCTTGTGCTGCAGCTTCTTCATAACCACTTGTGCCGTTAACTTGCCCAGCCATATAAAGACCACTTATCTTTTTATATTCAAGGGTAGGGAGAAGGTCAAGCGAGTCAATGCAGTCATACTCGATAGCATAAGCATATCTCATAATCTCGCAATTTTCTAACCCCTTAATCGTTCTATACATAGCCTTTTGCACGTCGTGTGGAAGTGAAGTTGAAAGACCTTGAACGTAAATCTCGTTTGTGTCTGCCCCTTCTGGCTCTAAGAAGAGTTGATGGCGTTCTTTATCGGCAAAACGCACAACCTTATCTTCAATTGAAGGGCAGTATCTTGGTCCTGTTCCTTTTATAAGTCCACCATAGAGTGGGCTTCTGTGAAGGTTGTCCCTTATAATTTGGTGAGTTTTTTCATTTGTGTAAGTAAGATAGCAAGGCGTGTGTTTTTGTGGCACGCCTTCGGTCAAAAAACTGAATGGATAAATTTCCTTTTCGCCGTCTTGAACTTCTAAAACCGAAAAATCAATTGTTCTTGCATCAACTCTTGCAGGTGTTCCAGTCTTAAACCTTCTAATAGTAAAGCCGTGTTTAATAAGATTTTCAGTAAGTCCACCATTAGATGCTTGAAAGCCGTTTGGACCAGAATTTTGACGCCACTCGCCAGCGATAACGCTTCCGTTAAGATATACACCCGTTGCAACTACAACGCTCTTGCACTCGATTATTCCACCGAAAGAAGTCAAAACGCCACTAACGTTTTTTCCACTCTCATCGGTCAAGATTTCCACGGCTTCGCCTTGTAAAATCTTTAGATTTGGGGTGTTTTCTAAGGTCTTTTTCATTATGGTGTGATACGCATTTTTATCAGCCTGACCCCTAAGCGATTGAACGGCAGCACCCTTGCCACGATTAAGCATACGGATTTGAAGCAATGCTCTATCGGCATTTATACCCATTTCGCCACCCAAGGCATCTATTTCTTTAACGATTTGTCCTTTAGCCGTTCCACCAATTGAAGGATTGCACGCCATAAAGGCTATGCTATCTAAGTTTAGTGTTAGCATAACCGTTTTAAAGCCCGTTCTTGCAAGGGCTAGCGCCGCTTCGCAACCGGCGTGACCTGCGCCGATTACAACAGCATCAAATTTTCCTTGGGTGAATCTATTTTCCATAATATTTTATTGCTTTAATAATTTTTTCTTAATATCGTTAATTTCAACAGCAAGTTTTGTATCAACTTCCATTTGTTCTGAAATTTTATCTCTCGTATAATTAACCGTTGCGTGGTCTCTTGAAAAAATTTTGCCAACAGTTAGTTGTGGCAAGCTCATCATATCTAAAACGAGATACATACTAACTTGCCTTGCAAGTGCTATCTCTTTAGTCTTTTTCTTTGAAAGGAGTTCTGTTTTAGAAACCTTATAAAACTCGCACACGCCGTTAATAATATCTTCTGCTCTTAATTCTTCTTGTCTTTCGCCAGCAGATTCTTTTAATGCGTCGTTAACAAGTTCAATGGTTATTGGTCTTTCATGAAGCCTAGATGCAAAGATAACTTTTGTAAGTTTTCCAATAAGCGTTCTAATGTCGCCCACGTTCATTTCTGCAATGTAGGTTAACACTTTTATATTAACAACGCACTTTTGTTCTTCTGCCTTCCTTTTAAGGATTGCAATTCTCGTTTCAAGGTCAGGTGGCTGAACGTCGGCAAGAAGACCTCCTTCAAAACGAGTTCTAAGTCTTTCTTCTAAAACTTCAATTTCCTTTGGTGGCCTATCAGAAGTCAAAACAACTTGTTTGTTTTGCATAACAAGTTCGTTAAAAGTATGAAAGAACTCTGTTTGTATGCCTTGTTTTGTTGCTAAAAACTGAACGTCGTCAATTAACAAAACGTCAACGTTTCTATATCTTTTTCTAAAATCAGCACTTGCGTTAGTGCCTTTACCTTTGCTAATACCTTCAATAAACTGGTTAGTAAACTGCTCGCAAGTAGAGTAAATAACGTTAAGGGCTGGGTGATGCAACTTCAAATAGTTTACAATAGCCATCAAAATATGCGTTTTTCCAAGTCCGGTGCCACCGTGGATAAAAAGTGGATTATAACTTTCTCCAGGTGCTTCGGCAACGGCTTTTGCAGCAGCATAAATAAACTCGTTTGATGAGCCTACAACAAAAGAATCAAAAGTAAATTTAGGGTTAATTGGCGAGCCTTGAGCTTCTATTTCTTCTCTTTTTTCCTCGCCAAGCTGTTTAAGATAATCTTCTCTATCTTTGGCAACAACCACACAGAAATCTGTTATATGTGTGTTTGCCTTAATAATTGCTTCTTTGATTTTAGAGCCTATCATTTTATTGTTTACGCCGTCAGCAAAAATTTTGCTTTGCGTGCAAAGAACAATAGTGTTTCCTTTAATGTCAACTGGAATTAAAAGTTTGATAAAGCTTTCATAAGCAATAGAAGTGACAAGACTTTCTATCTCTGGCAAAAAAACTTTTTCCCATAAAATCTCATAATTTTCTTTATCCATAAAAAACTATCCCCCTTTATCAGTTGCATTTAAGTAGAAAACATTATATAATATTTTTAGAATAAAATAAAGTAATACTGATATATTTTTTCAAAAATTTTTAAAAAACTATGTATATAAAACATTTGTCGCTTAAAAATTTCCGCAATTATGAAAGTCAAGAATTTAACTTTTCTAGTGGAATAAATATTCTAACAGGTGCCAACGCTCAGGGCAAAACCAATTGTGCTGAAGCTATCTTTTTCCTTTGCACAGGCTATTCTCCAAGGGCTAATAAAGACAAGCTTTTGGTCAGACACGGCTTTGAAAGTGCCGAAATTATTGGAAAGGCTCAGTCTCTTTATGGCGAAGTATCTGTTAAAATTGAGTTTAACAAGCTTGATAAAAAAAGCATTTATATAAACCAAATTCAAGTTCTAAAAGTTGGCGAACTTTTAGGAAACATAAACAGCGTGTTTTTTAATCCACAAGAATTAAAACTCGTGCAAGAAAGTCCTGAAGACAGGCGTAGGTTTATGAACATTTCGCTTTCTCAAATGAGCAAAAATTATTTTTACGCCCTTCAAAGATACAACAAAATTCTTTCTCAAAGAAATAATCTTTTAAAAGACCCCGATAAAGATTTAATTAGAGAAACTTTGCCTTTATGGGATGAACAACTCTCTAGAGAGGCGGGCAAAATTATAAAGGCAAGAAACGACTTTTTATCTGAACTTTCGCCTATCGCAAGTGAAAAGCACGCACTTTTATCTGACAATAAAGAAGACCTTAAAATGCGCACGGAAAGTGGATATTTTGGCAGTGAAGAAGAAATTGCCTTTGCGATAAAAGAAGACTTAAAGGTGGGGTTAGAGCGTGATATGCGCTTGGGCTTTACTTCAATCGGCCCACATAGAGATGACATTAAATTTACTCTTAACGGCGATGACGTAAGGGTTTTTGGCTCTCAAGGTCAACAACGCACGGTTGCCTTATCACTTAAACTTGCCGAAGCCGAAATTTTTTATAACAAATTTAACGAATATCCTATTCTTATTTTAGACGACGTTTTAAGCGAGCTTGATAAAAAAAGGCAAAGAAAACTTATCTCTGCCGTTAAAGATATGCAAACTATTTTTACTGCTACGTCACTTGATAGGCAGGTGTTCAAAAATGTAGAAGTTAATAGAATTATAATAGAAAAAGGAAAAATAAAAGGGTAGTAAAGTCTTCACTATTTTACTGCTCTTTTTTGATATTTGCAATTTTGTTATTTTTGTGGTATAATATGGTCGATTTATCAAATAATATTGCCTGTTGGCAAAGATAAATTTTAAAATGATTTTTTGTTTTTCAAAAAGGAAAAATGCTATAAAATGTTTAATTTTCTAAAAAAACAATCTCCAGTAAGAATTATCGCCCTAGGGTTCTTAGCAACAATCCTTTTAGGCTCAGTTCTTCTTTCTTTGCCATTTTCCTTAAAAGACGGAGTTTCTCTAAATTATATAGACGCACTTTTTACTTCAACAAGTGCTGTTTGTGTCACTGGTCTTATTGCAGTTGATGCGGGCACAACTTTTACGCCGGTCGGTCAAACCATTTTAATTTTGCTTATTCAAATTGGTGGGCTTGGAGTTTCAACTATCGGTGCCGGCATCATTCTTGCCGTTGGCAAAAAAATTAATCTTAAGGGCATTAACGTTATTAAAGAAGGTTCAAATTTAAGCACAAGAAAAGGTCTTAAAAACTTTGTTAGAGATATTTTTATAACCACTATTATTATTGAGTTTGTGGGTGCTGTTTTAAGTTTTATCGTTTTTATTCAAGACATGGATTTTATTTCAGCTTTGGGCGTTAGTTTTTTTCACAGCATTGCTTCTTTTAATAACTCTGGTTTTGATATTTTGGGTGGAATTAACCCTGCTTTTAAAGGACAAAACCTTATTCCTTATCAAAACAACATTTTGCTAAACATTACAACTAGTGGGCTAATAATCCTCGGTGGCATAGGTTTTTTAGTTATTCGTGACCTATTAAAAAACAAGTTCAAGTGGAAAAAACTTTCAATGCACACCAAAGTGGTGCTTTTAATGTCTGCAATTCTTCTTGCCCTTGGCACGCTTTTATTAAAACTATCAGAAGGCAACCATATTTCTTGGCTAGGCGCATTTTTCTTTAGCGTTTCTGCAAGAACTGCCGGTTTTTCAACCTACGCTTTGAACAGTTTTTCTTATGCTGGACTTTTAGTTTTAATTATTCTTATGTTTATCGGTGCTTCGCCAGGATCAACGGGTGGTGGCATAAAAACAACAACTTTATTTACTATTTTGCAAGGCATAAAATCTTCTGCAACAAATAAGTCGGAAAAAGCTTTTCACTATTCAATGCCAAAAGATTCTTTCAAAAAAGCATCGGTTATAGCGTTTTTAGGTATCTTCATTGTGATTGTTGCATCGCTTGGAATGAGCATGCTCGAACCACATTTAAGATTTATTGATATTCTTTTAGAGACAACAAGTGCTTTTGGCACGGTTGGTCTTTCAACTGGAATAACTAGTGGACTTTCTGTGGGAAGCAAACTTATATCCATTATCACTATGTATATAGGCAGACTTGGGCCACTTACTATAGCTTCTATTTGGAATTTTTCTAGAAAAGAAACTTTTTCTTATCCAGAAGGAAATATCTCTATTGGTTAAAAATAAAATTTTGAAATTATATAGGAAATATTATGAAAAATAAAAAAATTATTTATGGAATTATTGGACTCGGTAGGTTTGGAACAGCTCTTGCACACAAGCTTGCAAACATGGGCGCTGAAATCTTGGTTGTTGACAAAGACGAAGCAAAAATTTCTGCTATACGTGAAATTACCGAAAATGCATTTATTTCAAACAACTTAGAAAAGAAATCTCTTTCAGATATGGGTTTTTCTAATTGTGACGTTGTTATCGTTTGCATGGCTAGTGCTATAGACGTTTCAATTTTAACCGTTATGAAACTTCAAAACCTAGGCGTAAAAAGAATTATTGCAAAGGCAAACAGCACCGAACACGGCGAAATCTTAACCAAACTTGGCGCTGAAATAGTTTATCCTGAACAAGATATGGCGCTCCGTCTTGCAAACCGACTAGAAATGGGGCAAGGTTTTGACTTTATTGAACTAAGCGATTCTGTTAAAGTTGCTAAGTTTAACGTGCCAGCTGAGTTTGTTGGAAAAAATATTTTAGAAGTTTCTTTAAGAGAAAAGTTTGGTCTTAATATTATCGCCATTGAAAATAACGGCGTTGTGGCTAATACTATTCGCCCAACTTACGTATTTAATGAAGGAGACGTTTTATATCTTTGTGGTAGCAAAAAGTCTATTTCTTCTATTTCAAACTGGCTTGCAGCTAAATAGTTTATTGTTTATGCAATAGTTTATATTTAAAACTACAACGGCACGAAAAAATTCGTGCCGTTTGTTTTTTATTAAATAACTTCAATTCCACAAATTTTGCAGAATTCTTTAATTATTTTTGAGTTGTCACCATAACTGATAATATAATGCTGTGCCATAACTTTATCTGCAAAATCTTGTGTATCAGCAAGCATAACCTTAAGTGCAGGTAGTTGAGGGGCAGGTTGTGTCCAACCGGCTTCTTCCCACTTTGGTGGTTTTTCGCCCTTGCCAACCACCATGTGCATAACGTATTTACCATCTTCATAAGCAAGTCTGCACATTGTTATAATGCCACTTTTAACGCTTGAAACGTTTAGTATGCCTTGTGAAAGTTCGCCAAACGTTGCAGGGATAACCGTAACCTCCCCATCAACAACTTCTTTTGGAACGTAATCAGGCACGCCTGCAAGCACGCCGTCAGTAAAGAATTCATAAAATTCTAAATATGCTCCTATTTGGCCTGTAAGTGCTTTAATAATTGTCTGTGTGACGTTACCTAAACAATCGTTTTCTGGTATAGTTGGAATACCTTCTCTATCAGCAAGAAGCATAAAAATCATTGCAGGTGGAAAACCTAAAAGTTTTTTCATGCCGTCAACGTCTTTAAGTGAAACGGCAACGTATTTTCTTTCATCTATAATTTGCTTTATAGCAAGATAATATTTAACTCCTTTTTCAATAACAGTTTGGTCTGCTTCTTTTAAGAACTTCCAAGTATTTACTGTGGATGCAATAACTTCGTCTATCTCTTTTTGCGTAATTTTTTCAGCACGTTGAACAACTTCAAGCATTTCAAAACACTCTATTTCAGTGCCAACCGTTTTCTTTAGAGAACAACCGTCAAAAAGTGTGCCATAAAGATGCATGTCTCTATAACCCATTTGTCCAATTTTTGCACTGCGCAACTTATTAAACGCAACGCTTGCTTTGCAGTATGCAAGAACTTCTTCAACCCTTGATGGTCTTCCCATAATATCATAAACGAACTTAAAGGTATATCCTAAATCTTTCATCGTTTTTTTAAGTGCAGAAGTGCCTGCTTGGTCGGCTGTTGTCACAAGTCTATCGCCTTCCATCCAACCACAAAGCCCCCAAATAACCATAGGAACGTTTCTAAATTGTTCGGTAATTTTTATAACGGCATGCGTTGGTATCCAGCCTGCAATACACAAAATAAGTGCATCAAAATCCTTTCCCTTAAAGTATTCTATTGCTTTGTTAACGTCTTTTTCTTCATAGTCATCACGGATAGGATAACAAGGAAGAACTAAAGCGCCGTCTTTTTTTAAGCTTTCGCACGCAACCGTGCATTTGTTTACAATAATATCTATTGGCGTATTTACTTCGCCAAAACCTGCAAATGCAATTTTCATAATTTTCTCTCCTTTTATATGATAATACATATTACATCTTTAAGTCAAACTTAACAATAACGAAACTTTTTCGTAAAATAGTTTATTTTAGTTTGCTTTTTTGTGTTTATTATGTTAGACTTTTTTAGAGGTGAATTTATGAACATTAAAAAACTTTCCGTTCTTGCCGGCGTATCTCCAGCAACCGTTTCAAAGGCATTTAATGGTGCAAAAGATATAAGTAATGACACTAGAGAAAAAATCTTTGCTCTTGCAAAACAATATAATTGTTATGAAAAATATAACAAGGTTAAATATCCAAAAAAGGTGGTTGCGGTAATCTGCCCAGAAATTGAAAGCGAATTTTATGCTAATCTTGTTTCTTATATAAAAAAATGCCTAACAAAGTTAGGCATGATTATGGTTTTATCGCTAAGCGAGTTTTCTTCTGAAAAAGAAAGTGAACTTATAAGCTATCATCTTTCTTGTAAAAATGCAGATGGCATTTTGCTTTTAGACTCGCATTCAAACGTAAAATATAACAAAGATATTCCTATCATCGACATTTGCTCTTCGCCAATGCCAAAAGAAATTGATTGCGTTAATATGGACCTTTCAAGTGCAATATCAGATGCCGTTTTATTATTTAAGAACAACGGCCACGTAGATATTGGCTATATAGGTGAAAACTTAACTAATGAAAGAAAGGTGTTTTTCGAACAAGCACTTTTAATGCATAACCTTAAGATAAACCCAGATTTTATCGTTGTAAGCGACCAGCGTTTTACTCAAGCAGGGTATAACGCTATGCAAAAAATATATTCTCTTGAAAAAAGACCAACTGCTATACTTTGTGCGTATGATTATATTGCACTTGGTGCAATAGAGTGCATCTCAGACCATAATGAAAGCGTGCCTGAAAATTTTTCTATTATCGGCGTTGATGATATTTCTTTTTCATCTCACAGCAACGTTAATCTAACCACTATTCGCCCAAACATAAAAGAAATTTGCAAAATTGGCATTGAGCTTTTGGTTAAAAAAATAAACCAAAAATCATATTGTGTTCGCCAAAATATAAACGTTCGTGGCGAATTAGTAAATCGTTCTTCAGTTAAAAATTTATTTTTGGATAAACAATAATTTTTATATAATAAAACGCCCACTATTTAGTGGGCGTTTGTTTTTTTAACCAAATAAGTTTGCTAAAATTTCTTTTTTCTCTAAAACACCTGTTGTTTTTTTCTTCATCTCGCCATTTACAAAATAGAATAGGGTAGGAATAACTTCAACCTTATATTCCATAGCAAGTGCCATTTCGTCATCAACGTTAACTTTTGCAACCTTAATTTTGCCGTCGAATTCGTTTGCAATTTCTTCTAAAATTGGTGCAAGCATTCTGCAAGGGCCACACCACGTTGCCCAAAAATCTACGATTACAGGAATTTCGCTCTTTAATACTTCTTTTTCAAAATTTTCTTTTGTCAATATAACTTCCATAATTATTTCTCCTCGTCTTTAGATTTATAATAAAGCATACAATGGCAAAAACCTTCAAAGTTTGGGTCAGCAATTTGGTCTTTGAATTCTTTGCACATACACTTGTATTCTTCCGTTCTATTAAGCCTACAAGGGCAATAGCCTCCCGTTCTTTTCAAGCCTTCTTTAACTCTATCAACTATTTCTTTATCTGGGTTTAGTTTAACGCTCATTTATTCGCTCCCTTTTTTATTATTTTAACATATTTATAAGTGCAAAATCAAGTCGTTTTACTATTTTTAAAAAAACCACTCTAATATAGTTTAGGGTGGTTTTTTCCTTTTTATTCATTTATGCTGAAATACCAAACATATCTTTTATTGATTTTATTTGATTATCATCCGATAAATTTAACTCGTCAAGTGCCGATTTAATAAGCGTTTCATCTTGCCCGTTCATGTCGATAAGCGTTCCACTTTCAAAGAACATATCAATCAAAGCCCAGTTATCAACAACGCCGTTTACTATAGCCGTTGCATCTTCTTGGCTTACTGTTCCAATATCGTAATAGTTTGCCAAACTTGTAAATGCAGTTCCAAGTGAATCAAGTTTTAAATCATCAATCGAAATATCACTTTCACCACCAAGCATGCTAGAAATAACGCTGTCTAATAATCCTTTTGCTTGGTCACTCATTTGGTCGATATTATTTCCTATTTCCGTAATGTTTTCGCCTAAGTCTTTAAGGTTTAAAGCTTTTTCAGCTGGCAACGAAGTGCCTTTCATTGAATCAAAACCTTGTTGAATTTCCGTTGATAATGTCATAAAGTTAGAAACGCCAATTGCCATATCCGAAACGTCGTCAAAAGTTAATTCTCCTGAAGAAGTTTTAACCGTTGTAAGCATATCGAAATACCAGCCACCAATCTTATCATAAGTTAAAAATAAAGGTGATTTAATATATTCTTTTAAACCTACTTCTTCTGGCAATTCTAAAGAAAAATCTTTTGGTTTTTCAGTTCCAGTTTGTTCTTCTCCACCAGAACCACCTTGACCTTGTGCAGGCATTTCCATTTTTATTTGAGAAACTTTATCTATTTGAGTAGCCAAGCCGTTTAATGGAACAAGCACAGCAAATGCTATAACAGCGCCTTGGATTAATCCAACAAACATACCAGCGAGTCTTTTCTTGTCTATTTCTTGCTTAACGAATATTTTAAATATAGGGAATATAATAAGCCAAGAAACTATTCTTAAAACAAAGAATAATAAGAAATAAACAACTAAATTTAGTACAATGCCGATAATTAACATCATCACGCTTTGCATGCCTTCTGGCAATTCTTTAGCAAGTGAGTTTATTAAGTCTTGCGCCATTTCGCTTTCCATTAAAAACTCTATAACGGGTTCTCTTAAATAAATTGCACCTGCAACACAGCCAAGAATAAGAATTAATCTTAAGATTGAGCGATTGCGACCCCTTCTTAAGCCATATAACATTCCGAAAACTATTGCTATTGCTGTTAAAGCAATCATTGTTATTGTCATGTATCCCATTTTTTTCTTCCTTTTATTGTATATCTTTTTTCCTACATATATATTGTAATACTTTTTATTTTTTTTTGCAACATTATATGCTTTTTTTATAAATTTCTTTTTTAAAAAACTAAAAGTGGCAAGTTTTTGCCACTTTTTCTTTTATTTGTCTTTCAAACTGTTTCCAAGATAAGTTCCAAAACCTGATGGTGCTTTTCTTTTTTGTTCAGTAAAGCCACTCTTTTTGTTATCTCTGCCATAGCGAGTTTTTATTCCACTTGGTTTTTTGCGATTATCTCTTCTTTGTCTGCCGTCTTTTCTATCTCCGTGTTTTCTTCCTGCGTTGTATGGGGTAGAAAACTCGTCTAAATCATTTGGAACTATTTTAACGTATCTGTTTGGTTCTTTTCCTTCACTTGTTGTAGTGCAAGTTTCACTGTTTGCAAGTGCTGTGTGAATAATTCTTCTTTCATAAGGACTCATTGGCTCTAAAATTACTTCTCTTTTCATTTCAGTTGCCTTTTCTTCTAATTTTTTAGCAAGTGAAATAAGTGTTTCTTCTCTTTTGTCCCTATAGTTTTCGCAATCGACAACAACTTTTTTATATTCATCTTTGCCGATATTCATGCTTGCGCCTGCTAACGTTTGTATTGCATCTAAAACTTCACCACGATAACCAATAATATTTGAAGAATCGTTTGAAACAAGTTTAATAACAGTGCTTCCGTCTTTTTCATAAACTTCTGTTGAAAGGTCAAAACTCATAAGGCGGGCAATTTCTTGCACAAATTGTTCTACCTTTTGATTGTCGTTTTGTTTTTCAGTTATTTCAACTTTTGCCATCACTTTGATAATTCCGAACAAACCCTTAACTGGCTCTTCTACAACGGTAATTTGAGCGTTTTCTTTTGTTAAACCAAGTTCTTTTAAGCCTTTTTCTATTGCTTCTTCAACCGTTTTGCCTGTGAATTGCATTTTTACCTCCTTTTCACTTCTTCTTTTTGTGAAAATTAACTTTTTTTCTATTTCTTTTTATTTTTTACTTTTCCCGTTAAGAAATCGCCACCGCTTTGATGAGCAAACTTATCGTCTTTTGGTTTTTCTGTCTTTTTTGGTGTTGCTTTTTCTTCTTGTTTTTTTGGAACGTACACTCTTCCACGGATTTTTTGGTTTTGTGTGTTTGTTGCATTCTCTTTTTTAACTTTTCTATCAACTATAAAGTTAATTCCAAAAGTTGTTCCTATACTTATTATTGAACTTATAACAATATAAAGCGAAAATGCCGCCGTATACATAAACGCAAAGATTGCCATCATAATAGGCATCATCCATTTCATAACCTTTTGCGTTTGCATGCCTTGTCCGTCAACCGTTTGAAGTTCCATTTGTGCCTTTTGCGCCTTTGTCATAACTATTTGCATAAAGAGTGATGATAGGGCAGTGAGTGCAACTAATATGAAATATCCATTAGGTTCATTTTTTTCATTGTCCAATTTTTCAATCAAACTTCTATAACCATTAGATTCAATGTCAGCACCATTGTATCCGTGTGTTGACTTAAAGGTTGACCAACTGCTTTCAATTGGGTGAGAAAGTGGGCTATCAGTCACCCAAATGTTTTTAACCCAAAGGAAAGATTGTTCTTCTTTTCTATAAGTTTCAGCAGATTTTTCTTGTCTGATATCTAAAATAAACTTTTCAGGAGTCCAAATAAGTTTACCTTCGCTGTCTTTTAAGTCCTTAACTTCTGCAAAAGTTTTTAATCCATCAGAAGTTTTTACTTTTAAGTAATTGTTTTCTTTTGTATTATTTAATGTTGTTTTAAGCAACATTTCATCACTTGTTGAAAAACTTTCTTTAAGCCAAGATTTCGTGTTTTCTATCGTATTTAAAATATAAGTTTGATTATAGTAGATATAACCACCTTCAGTCCAAACTTTGATATTATAATATTCTTTTTCAATAGAAGACTTAACTAAATCTTTTTCTTCAGAATAATTTATAACTATAGCGTTATTTTCTTTATTAACAGCATTAATTTTATTATCAAAATCTTGGTCGTCAGCTTTGATATTGTCATAATTTATAATAATTTTGCCGTTTTTATCTCTATAAACGTATCTTTCTTCACTATCAACGTCAAAACCTGCGTAAATAACGTTGTTATATGAATTAGACATATTATAAAAATAAGTTTTATTTTGAAATTTTGAATAATCTGTAAAAGCGTTGATGGCAATGATAAAAATGACAAGTGTTAAAATTGTTGGAAGACATGATCCAAACATAGAATAGCCGTTCTTTTTATAAAGAGCCATCATTTTTTGGTTATATAAATCTTTATTATCTGCGTATTGTTCTTGCAATTTTTCAAGTTCAGGTCGCATTTCTTCCATTTTAAGCGAATTTTTACGCATTGATGCTCTTGAAGCATAGTCAAAAGGTAAGGTGACAAGCTTTAATAACACCGTAAATAAAATTACGCCAAGTGCGACGGAAGAACAAATTTTAACAAGCCAAGATATAAGCTCAACTAACCATCCACCTGTTCCAGGTGCTGTAAAATTTAAAATTTCCATACTTAATATACCCACTTAAGCACACTTTTTTTATCAGGGACTTTATCAAATCCTCCCTTACACCAAGGTGTGCATCTTAAAATTCTTTTCATGCCAAGAAAGCACCCTATGAAAAAGCCGTGCTTTAAAATTGCTTCTAGAGTGTACTGTGAACAAGATGGAATATACATACAAGTTCCCCTAGAAAGATATTTTTGATAAAACCTAATTAGTTTAACGCCTATAAATTTTAACATTTTTCTATTAATCCACCTTTTGAAAATAAATATCTCATATTTTCTTTAAAATTATCAAGCGTATACTCATTACTTACTTTCGGTATAAAAACAAAAAAGAAGTCTTGCTTAATTAAAGGCACAAAACTTCTAAAAGATTCCCTTAAAAGCCGTTTAATTCTATTTCTTTTTACGCTACTTCCATGTTTTTTTCCTACTGCATAGCCAACTTTTAAATCTTTTGCTGGCAGGTAAATTAGCGTTAAACTAGAGCTAAACAGCCTTTTTCCTTTATTAAATACTAAATTGAAATCTTTTTCTTTTTTTAACCTAATATCATTTGACATTATGCAGAAAGCTTATGACGGCCCTTATTACGACGTCTCTTTAATACGTTTTTACCATTGCGAGTTTTCATTCTTGCTCTGAATCCGTGAACCTTGCTTCTTTGTCTCTTCTTAGGTTGATATGTTTGTTTCATAGTTTTTCTCCTTGAACTATAGTTTTATTTATTTTTTGCTCAATCTATTTTATATAGATTTTTTGATTTTGTCAATTGTTTATGCGTTAATTCTTACAGGAAGCACTAAATAAAGATAGCTTTGGTTATTTACTGCCGTTATTATACATGGATCTATTGGTGAATTTAACTTTATATTAATAAACTCGTCGTTTATTATCTTTAAGTATTCACTTATATATTTTCCGTTAAACGCAATTTGTAAATCTTTGCCACTAAGCATAATATTAATATTTTCGTTTACTTCTCCAATTTCAGATTTTGCTAAAATTGACATTGAATCTTCTTTAATATCAAACTTAATAACGTTGTATCTATCGTTTCTTGCAACTATTGATGCTCTTTCAATACTTGTGAGTAATGCTTGTTTATTAACAGTCACGTTATTTTCAAAACTTGTTGGTAAAATGTGGTTATATTTAACAAATTCACCTTCAATTAATCTACTCATAAGCGAAGTGTTTTCAACTTCTACGTATATTGAATTATTTTGTATATAAATTTTAAGAATATTATCTTCTTTATCTAAAAGCCTTATAATTTCGTTTAATGCTCTTGCAGGAATAACAGCTTTTATATTTTGATTTGAAAGAACTTGTTTTTTTATTACAGCCATTCTAAATCCATCAAGTGCAACTGTTGTTAGTTCATTATTATTTATTTCAAACAAACAACCTTTAAGAATTGGCCTTGAATCGTCTGCCGAACAAGCAAACGTCGTTTTTTCAACAATTTCTTTAAAATCTTTTTGAGAGAGTTCAAAGCAACTTGCTGTTGGGTCTTTTTCTAATTTTGGAAAATTCTCTGTAGGGAATACTTGAAGTTCACTTTCAGAATCAGAATATTTTATTTGAAGACCACCGTCATAAAGTCTAGAAAGTTCAACTTGCTCTTTTTCAAGTTTTTTTGCAAAATCTACAAAATACTTACCGACAACAACTGTTTCGCCTTCCATCAAAACGTCTGCTTTAATCTTTTTTTCGATAGTAAGTTCCATATCTGTTGCAAGAAGTGTTAACGTATCTCCTTTAGCAGTAATTTTAATTCCTTCTAAAACAGGGTTAGCAGATTTTACACTAAGTGCTTTACTAACCTTTAACACTGCATCAGATAAATCAAGACCATCGCAAATAAGTTTCATATTTTTCTCCCTTTTTTTAAAGTAGTTTTTAGGTTTGAATTTTTAAATATTATATACTTTATTATTATATAATAAAAGGTGAAAAAAATCAAGGTTTTTTGTAGAGTAAATTTTATCTTTTTATTAACATTTTGTTTGATAAAAAAAATAAAACAAAAAATTTTTTTTCTTTAGTTATGTTTGTTTTTTTTATTTTAATTTAAATTTAAGTAATGGTAGTATTAGTATTATGTGTGTTGAAATGTTGATAAGGTTAAATTTGTTAAGCTTTTATTAGTGAAAACATATATAATAAAA
>JAZKZI010000056.1:0-12670 GCA_045612585.1 Christensenellaceae bacterium
ATCACTTAGTTTATTAAAGATAACAGTGCTTTTATCATAACCCACAATGGTTTTTGTGTTTGTTATTATTGCATAGCCTGTTATAACTTTATGTTTATTTGATGAAAGTTTTTCTAAAATGCGCTTTGCATCTTGCCTATCGCTTGGCTTACCTAAAATTTCACCATCAAAATATACAACCGTATCTGCACCAAGTACAATTGCGTTTTTATCACCAATTTTGTTAAAAACGTCTTTTGCTTTTTCTAGTGCAAACGTTGTTGACGTTTTATAAGGATTACAAGTGAAATTTTGCTCAATATAATCGCTTGTTATAACTTCAAATTCATAGCCTTCTTTTTGTAGAATTTCTTTTCTTCGTGGCGAAGCACTTGCTAGTATTAACTTCATTTTTCTCCTTAAAAATTAAGCCACGCTAAAATTTGTGCGTGGCATTAAAATTTGTTTTATGCGTCTTCTTTAGAAGATTCTTGTTCTTCTTTTGGCAAAATGAAAGGCATTTTCTTATAACGATATACAAGCATCAATGCTATTCCACCAAGCACGAACAAAATTGATAACCATTGTGATGGATATAACGTTGGATTAAAACCACGATAGTCGGTTCTGAAAAATTCAATAATAAAACGCCACACGCCATAGCCGATTAAATATATACTCATTGTAATGTTTGAACGCTTTAAGAATAACACTATTAAAACAAATGCAAGAGCAAACAAGAATAATGATTCAAATAATTGTGTTGGCACGTAATATCCCCAACCGTTTGTTGTTCCGTCCATATAAAGGCCACCAAACACGAACTCATCACCAAGATATTTTCCGTGGCAACAACCACTCATTAAACAGCCTATTCTGCCAAATGCATGGGCAATGCAAATACAAGCTGGTGCAATTCTGAAAAGTGTGTTAAAGTGTTTTTTATGAATTCCTTCATCTTTGCCCCTAAAATAAAACCTGCCGATTAAGAAATATAAAATTAAGAAACAGCCTGCTCCACCAATAAGACCACCCATTACCGTTAGTCCTGCACCAAAAATCTTAAATGGCTTTCCATCAAGCCAATTATAAAAACCTTGGAATACCATTGCTGTGAAAAACCCTGACACTAATGCCCCAATTAGAATAAAGAACACGTAGTCTTGAACTTTTTCTGGCATGCCGAATTTTTTAGAGAACGTATAGAATGCGATTAAACAACAAATTATGCCTACAGCTATGCAAACGCCATATAACATAACTTCATTTCCAAAAAGAGTAAATATTGGATATGGATACATGTTTTTTCTCCTTTATTTTTACAAAATTATTATACCTTTTTTGCAAAAAAAAGTCAACTAAAAAGATTTTTCTTTTACGAATTGTTTGCTTTTAATTGCCCTTTTGTGTATAATATGAAAGAACTTTTGGAAAGGTATCGAAGTGGTCATAACGAGAACGACTCGGGCGTTAGCCCTGCGTAGATTTACCGGAGCAGTAATCGGTTGAGCATTTCGAGAGTAAATAGTTCATTATCGATTTAATAGTTTTTTTGGAAAGGTATCGAAGTGGTCATAACGAGAACGACTCGAAATCGTTTTGCCGATTTTCTCGGCACATGGG
The DNA here is from genome assembly GCA_045612585.1 of Christensenellaceae bacterium. Lineage (GTDB taxonomy): Bacteria > Bacillota > Clostridia > Christensenellales > Borkfalkiaceae > UBA1259. Next base: position 1,603 of record JAZKZI010000056.1, read on the forward strand.
TTCAAATCCCATCCTTTCCGCCAATAAAAAAGAGTAGGTTGTCCTACTCCTTTTTTATTGCTGATAGTTAGACGGCGAGAATTAGCGAGCTTTTGCGAGCGGTGTTCGGGCAAAGCCCAACGGAGCGATAGCGTAGTTGCATCCCATCCTTTCCGCCAATAAATAAGTCAGCACCTTTTTGGTGGTGGCTTTTTTGCTTGCTTTTAGATATCGGTTGTGATAAAATATTTTTATTATAAATTGTGTATGGAGAAATCAATGAGTACGATATTATTTAATCAAAAGACTCAAAGAAATTCTAACGTTGAACTGCTAAGAATTATTGCAATGTTTATGATTGTTCTATCTCATATTTGTGTGCATAGCAATTTCCAAACGGGTGCAATGCCATTTTCGTTTAACAAGCTTTTCTTGCAATTTGGAACACTTGGAAATCTTGGCACGGATATCTTTATAATTATAACGGGATATTTTTTATGCACTTCTGCTTTTAAGCCAAATAATCTTATTAAGCTACATAACCAAGTTTGGTTTTATTCTGTTATTTCTTTTTTGATTTTCCTTTTCTGTTTTAATTATAACTATACTTTTGAAGAATATTTAATGGTTTTTCTTCCAACTATTTTTAAAGAATATTGGTTTTTTTCTGCATATTTCATTTTATTTATTTTTAGTCCTTTTATTAACATGTTTTTGCAGACTTTAGACCAAAATAAACACACAATTTTCTTAGGTTTGGCAATTTTATTATGGGTTGTAATCCCAACCTTTACAAAACAACCTATGTTCGCTGGTGACCTTATTCTATTTTTGCTTTTATATTCTATTGGTGCATATCTTAAATTTTATCCACAAAACGTGTTTAATAATTTTAACGTTAGACTTGGTGTTACGATAATTTCAATTTTATTGTTATTTTTATCTACAACAATAATTGACCTTGTTGCCATAAAGTTTAATTCCTTAAGTAATCAAGGACTTTTATTTTATAATAAAAATTCTTTATTAACTTTGTTTGGTGCAATTGGGCTTTGCTCACTTGCAATTTATGCAAAACCAAACTACAGCACGTTTATTAATAAACTTGGTGGATGCACTTTTGGTGTTTATTTAATACACGAAAATTTTGCTTTTAGAGAAGTTGTTTGGAAACAAATTCTTAACCTTCCACAATTTTCACAGTCAATTTTCTTGCCTTTGATAATTCTTTTAGTTGCCATCGGTGTATATGCTGTTTGCACAATGATAGAGTTTATAAGACAAAAAACTATTTCTAAACCTATGCAAGAAATCTCAGAAAAAATTGTTTATAAAATAAAAGATTTATTTTTGCGTTTAATACAAAAATAGATTATATAAAAGCCAAAAAGTCAGTGAAATTCACTGACTTTTTTATTTTACATAATTATTATATAAATATTCTATTGCGTGTTCTTCGTTTGAACAAATTATTTCTTTACAATATGCTTTTATTTTATCGGTTGCGTTTGAAACGGCAACGGGTATTCCAACGGCTTCCATCATCGGCAAATCATTTCCACTGTCACCTAAGCCCAAAGCATCCTTTTTTTCAACATTAAGCATTTTTAATAGATTTTTAACTGCATTGCCTTTGCCGGAATTTTTACTTATTATTTCTATATTATAATCTGACACAAAAGCAAGTGAAAGACCTTTTATTTTTTCTAAAAGTTTTTTACAATCTTCTCTTTTCTTTTTATCGTGGAAAAATATTGCAAAAGCCTCTATATTATCTATGTTATGTTTCCACTCATCAAAATCATCATGTATCTTTGCAAAATTTCTGATAATATCTTCGTGTCCAAAAAAGATATTATAATAATCAATTGACTTTTTGTCCGTTGTGCCTGATTTAACATGACAAAATCCGTTATGGCGAATTGCAACATGAACATCAAACATACTTAAAACCTTAAATATTTCTTGCGCAACATCTTTTGAAATACAGTTTAACACCTTTTGGTTTGTGTAAGTGTCTAAAATAACAGAACCTGTTGAGTGAATAATATAACGAATACTTTTATTATTTTTTAGACTTTCAGGAATTTCGGCCAAGGCTCTGCCTGTGCAAGGCACAATAAATATACCTTTTTTTGAAAAACTGTCAATTGCTGATAAATTGTTTTTGCTAACATTACATTGGTTATCAAGCAATGTGCCATCTAAATCAACAGTTATCAACTTGAAGTTATACATCCGAAAACTCCTTTTTTTTATTGATTATATCATTTAACTATTCTAGAAGTCAAGTTTCTTTTATCGCTTCAAAAAACAAAAATGTCAGCAAAACACTGACATTTTTTATTTATTAAATTTACTTTGACATTTTGTAGTCTTTCTTTTTGACGTTGTTAAATGGAATAACTTTATGTGCTGGCAAAGATTTTGCCAAAATTGTTATCTCATCCATTAAATACTCGCAAATACGCTTTCTTTCCGTTTCTATAGGCGAACTTGCATCAAACTTTATTGGTGTGCCAAACAAGGTCTTTTTAAGCGCCTTACAGTAATACATAGGAACAAACTCAAGTTCTTTTGCGTTATGTTTATAATAAAACCTTGCAACATCTACAAAATACTCGTTAAACTTGTTTGTTATTTCGTTATATTCATCAGGACATTCTGGAAGAATAACCACGTTTACACCTTCATTTAAAGCATCTGTTGTTGCCTTATAGGTTTTCATAATGCGCATATCCCTATAAACGGCAAGGGCATCTGCACTTTTAAACACGCTTGACACTATAGGCGTAATAATACGCACAAGAATTTTTTGAAAAACATTAGGTTTTCCACCAAAAAAGTTGTTATAGGCATATTTTGGGAACTCTTTTCTATTCATCATTGGGCCATCGCACCAAATAAGTTTTTTGGTTGGGAAATAAAGTTCGGCATTTATTGGACCGTGAAGTTGAGCGTGATTCCCTGCAATAATTGATGGCTCTTTTGGAAGATTTTCTAAGCCTATATATTCATTTTTCTTGTATGATAATTTAATAAAAAAGGCACAAATTTTATAAATTATGCCTTTTTTTCTATAAGTATTATTAATTTTCATTATTAACTTGCTCTTTTTTCTTATTCTTTTTAACAGCAGTATCTACAGAATTGCCGTAAACAAAAAATCTTTGATACAAAAACTCAGTTATAAAATTTATAATCATTGAACAAAGCATTACTAAAAACTCGTTCCAACCCAAAGTTTTAACCAAATACAAGTCACCAAGTTCTATAGATAATGGTGCGAATACTATATAAAAGCAAAGTGTTTTAAGCATAGCAATTTTGACATTATTTGCTGATTTAAAGGTTAATTTTCTATTTATTGTAAAATTCCAAACAACAGATAAAACTATCGCAATATAAGATTTAAGTCTATAGTATGTATCATCAAGAAAAATGCTCATTAAAGCAAAACTTCCCATTTGCACAATGCCTGCACTGATAGAGAACAATAAGAATTTTAACGACCTAAGCCATTCTTTTTTTGAAATTGTTGCCATAAATTCTAAATCTCCTTTGTCCATAACCTACGACGACGGTGTTGACGGACATCTAAACCCTTCCACAAGCTTTGAACTGATTCGTTTAATTCAAGTTCTGGGCCTGTTTCACAAATTTTTACGCCATTATCAATACATACTTGCATTAAGTGGTTCATTATAATTGCAGGAAGTCCTTTACTCTGATATTCAGGTAAAACTGCAACGAAAAACATTTCTAACGTGTCGTTTTTGCCCTTTAATGCTTTAAGCATTCTAAATATGCCAAATGGGAAGAGTCTGCCGTTTGACTTCTTTAATGCTTTTGCAATTGATGGGCACATTACTGCAAAGCCTGCAATTTTGCCTTCTTTATCTTTAACCGAACATACGTATTTTAGATTTATTATTGGAATATAATCTGCAAGTGCCTTATTTATAATTGCATCAGTTAGTGGAACTGTGCCGTGTAATACCGAAAAGGCAACGTCTATAACCTTAAATGCTTCAAAGGCATCTTTTGCTAATGTTTTTCTATCTGTATATGTGACTAGCTCAAAACCACTTTTTTGCATTAAGTAGTTTGAAATCTTTTTATACTTTTCATCGATTTTTTCAGGAACCGAAAGTTGATATTCAACCCAGTCAACTTCTTTTACTAAACCAAGTTTTACGCAGTGGTCTATATAATATGGGTGATTATAGAAAGTAATAGACATGTTTAGTTCGTTAAAACCATCAACAAGCATGCCTTCGTGGTCCATATCGGTGAAGCCTATGGGCCCTGAAATTGTTTCATAACCACGCATTTTGCCCCACTCTACAACCTTATTAAAGAGTGCTGATGAAACTTCATAATCATCAATAAAGTCAAAACGAGTGAAACGGATTGAACTTGTTTTCCATTTCTTGTTTGCTGCGTGATTTATAAGCCCACCTATTCTGCCAACAATCTTATTATTTTTGTATGCCAAAAATAATTTTGTTTCGCAAAATTCGTATGCTGGATTTTTTGCTCTTGTAAACGTGTCAATTTCATCTGGGAATAAAAATGGACAATATGCTTTGTTCTTTTTATACATTTTGTTTGGGAAATCTACCCATTTTTTTAATTCCCTTTTATTTATAACTTCCTTAATTACAACACTCATATTTTACCCTTGTATTATAAAAATTCTTTAATTGATTTTCCGTTGATTTTCTTTGATACAATAAGACCTATTGTTCCTGGCCCACAGTGTGCACAAACGTTTATTGGAAGTATACCACTTATAAGTTTGCCTTCACCAATAATGTTTGAAACTTCTTTTACGATATAATCAACAACTTCTACCTTACCGTCAAAATTGATAATTGTATAGTCATACTCTTCGGTTGGATATTCTGCATAGAAAGATTCTGCAGATTCAATAAGGTGCTTTCTAACTTGCTTTGTTGTTCCTTCTTTTTGAAGTGCGCCGTCAGTTAATGATATTACAGGTTTAATGCCCAAAACGTTGCCGATTAGTGCTATAGCTGGAGAAATTCTTCCACCATTTTTAAGCGCTGTTAGATTTTCTGGTATAAACACAACCCTATTTACAAGTTTTCTTTCTTCAAGCTCGGCTAAAATTTGATTAACAGGTGTGCCTTTTTTAACTTCTTCGCTTGCATATAGAACATTAGAAAGCATTGCTGTTGAAACTGCATATGAATCTACAACAAAAAGTTTGCCTTTAAAATACTCTTTTGCTACATTTTTAAAAAGTTCGTTCATTGAAGATAATTTGCTTGAAATTGTAAAGTGAATTATTTGGTCGTATCCTTCAGCAAACAACTTTTCGAAGTATTCGATAACTTCGCCTAGTGGTGGCGTTGATGTCTTGATACTTTTTCCCGAACGCATTGCCTTACATAGTGTATCTTGGTCAATGGTCACTCCATCTAAATATTCTACTCCGTCTACTATTACGTTAAGTGGAAAAACGCTAAGTCCGTTTTTCTTAAAAACATCATATGTCAATACTGCTGATGTATCTGTCGATATCAATACTCTCATTTTCTTTCTCCATTTTCATCTTATTAAAAGGTTTTTCTTTTGTTTTATTTTTCGCTGAGCGAAAAATTTGCTAGGTTATTATTTATTATACTGAGCCCACGATACACATAGTCTTTTTCTTCTTCAGTTAAATTCTCAGTTGCCTTTTTTACTGCTATATCTATCTTGCAGGCAATATTTTTGCCTATTTCTTTGCCTTTTTGTGTTAAGCAAAGCTTGTTTTTATATTTTTTACTTATGGAATTTGTGTCAACAAGTCCGTCTTCTGCCAAACTCTTTACCGAGCGAGATATTGCACCCTTATCTTCTCTACATAGTTCGCATAATTCTTTTAACGTTAATTTTTCTTGTGCATACAAATAGTATATGGTTGAAACATGCGGACACTTTAATTTGTGCTCTGCCATTATCTCTGTTTTAACTCTGCGAATATTTCGGTTTATCGAAGCTATTAACACAGTAAATAACTTAAATTGTTCTTGCATACACTCCCCCTAGTTGTTTTTATGCCTTTATAAGGCTTTCTTATTTTTGATTATACCATAGAATTGTTGTGATGTCAACAAACTTTAAAAAATTATATAAAAATTTCATATTACAAAAGGATAGTAATTTTACTATCCTTTTTACTATTCGTTTTACTATTCTTTAATTTTATGTCTACTAATAGCTAGCCAAATAAATTTTACAATTTGATATGAAAGCAAAGTTATTAATCCGGCAATTGTAACGTCCGATAAATAGTGTGCACCAACGGTTAAGCGTGAAAATGCCGTGAGCGCCCACCAAATTAACCCAATTATAAATAAAAGAGTTTTATGTTTTTTTAGTTTAGGAACATATTCGCAAAGTGCAGAAAATAAAAATATTGCAAACATTGAATATGCCGAATGCCCTGATGGAAATGATGAAAATTCATCGTTTGCCGTGGCTATAGCAAGAGATGATTTTATATCACTTCCACTTTGCCACCAATTTCTAAAATAATTATCATTGCTTGTTTCAAGTACAAAACGAAATCTTGGTCTATCCATTATCTCTTTAGTGCTCATTATTATAATCATCACCACTAAACTAACAAAGGTCACAAATAGCACCGTCTTAAGCAATTCTGGGTTGTTGCTTTTTTTAGATAATTTATAGCCCAAGAATATAGCACCTAAAATAGTCAATATACCAATAGGATACGCTATAGCCCAATGAACTGAAAAAGCATTGTTGTTTACCATCATTATGGTATTACAAAAAAAGAAAAAAGACAATATAAAAAGTAAAACTGCTAGCGCAACTAACATACGTCGTTTTTTTAAATTGCTAACGTTTTTCGATAAGCAAATAATACTTGCACCAAGAAAGCTCCACCCCACAAAAGTTGGAATAATGCCTATAAAAGCAAAAACTATTCCAAAAATATTGTCTATTGGTTGTTGCCCACGATAAAGTGTTTTTGAAATTTCTAAATCAAAAAAACTTCCACATATGGTTAAAATTATCAATATACACGCCACAAGTATAATTCCGTGATTTTTGGTTTTATACATACTTTTTTATTCCTTTTTAATAAAATGCTTTTTTTCGACAAAGCACTTTTATAACTCGCTTTGTAAAATATTAAACTCGACCAAAAAAAGTCGAGTTTAAATAATTTAGCATAGTTTGATATTTGCAATCACTCTATTCTTCTTTAAGCAAGTTATCGCTTTATTATTCGTTTATGAATTTTGCAAGTGAACTTGCATCAAGTTTATCAAACGTTTTAACAAATTCATAAAGTTTCGTAGCAATTTTCTTTGCTCCACCCTTGCTATTACTTTCGATGTTGAGTGGTAAAAGTGGGTCGTGAAGTGACAATCTAAGCAAGAACCAGCCGTTGCCATTACACCTATTTAAGTTTACTCTAACGCCTTCATAGTTGTCTTTTTCAAGTGACCATGCTTTTTGTGTTTTTGCATATTCGTTTAGTTTATCTAAAACGTCTTGTCCATAAGCCTTAAAGTCTTCGGCTGAGATGTTCATTCTAAATTCCATGCTTTCTTTTGGTTCTTCTAGTGTATCGATAAGTGATGCTAAAGTATATCCGTTTTTCTTGCCACGAGCAAGTTCAATTAAAAGTTTTGTCACAAGATATGCACCGTCATCTAAGAAATAGTTTTCTTTTAATGCGCCGTGACCTGAAGTTTCAATTGCAAGTTGGCTATCTTGACCAAGGTTATTTAAACGAATTGATTCGTTGATAACGTTTCTATAACCCCTCTTAAAGCGATGGTGGATACCACCCTTTTCCTTAATGAACTTAGCAAGACCAGTTGACGTGATTGAGTCTGTGACTATTGTTGTGTTTGGATATTCTCTAAGTAAAATTGCAGAAAGCATTGCAATAATACGATTGCGATTTAGCTCACTGCCGTCAGCAAGCACTGCGCCAGCCCTGTCAACGTCAGTATCAAAGATTATACCAAGGTCTGCACCAACTTCCTTTACGGCATCTGTAATGCTCTTCATTGCTTCTGCGTTTTCTGGGTTTGGAATATGGTTAGGGAAACTTCCGTCTGGGTCTAAAAATCTACTGCCCGTTGTGTCTGCACCAAGTGGTTTAAGCACTTTATCCACATAGAAACCGCCTGCGCCGTTTCCTGCATCAACAACTATTTTAAAGCCTTTAAGTGGCTCGTTTTCGCCCGTTGCACTCCTAATTTTATCAGCAAGAATTTTTGAATACGTATCCATAAATTCTGCGTTTTCGATGCTTCCTTTTGCTAAGCCTGTTTGCTCATCACTTTCAGCATATGCCAAAATTTCTTTGATGTTTGCCGATTCTAAGCCACCCTCAGCTGTAAAGAACTTAAAGCCGTTACGGTTAAATGGCAAGTGGCTTGCTGTAATCATAATAGAACCATCAAACATATATCCTTCTGTCACTGTTGACATAAACATTGCAGGTGTTGATGCCATGCCAAAGTTTGTTATGTTTAAACCTTGTTCTACCATTGCTGAGCATATCCAATCACAAAGTTTTTCGCCAGAAAGTCTTGAATCTCTGCCGACTGCAACTCTAAGTGCAGTTTTACCTGTCTTTTTAATTAGCCAAAGAGCAAAGCCCCTGCCAATATCCCTGCAAACTTTTTCTGTTAGGTTAACGTTTTGACCTTCAATGCCTTCAAGAGCAACGCCACGGATATCGCTTCCGTTTTGCAACTTTTTGTATTCCATGTTTTTCTCCTAAATATTAATTTTATTTTCGTCATTTATTTTATCACATTTTACTTAATAAATCAACACATATTATGCATTTTTATTAGTTATGACTTTCAAATTTATTAATAGCAACTTTCAAAAATTTCCTTACATTCATCATAACCTAACTGCATTTGGCTATCTAGCACACGAGTTTTGCCATTCGTGCATAAATCTGCAAGTCTATCGGCTTTTTCTTTTGATATGCCAAAATCACTTAGTTTTGATGGCATGCCAAGGCTCATAAAGTATTCACTCATTTTTGCAATACCTTTTTCGCACGCTAACAAATCGTCTTGTTCGGTGATGCCAAACACATTTCTAAAGAATCTAGAAAACCTTTTTGGGTTTGCTTTATAAACATATTTTGCCCAAGCTGGATATAAGACTGCAAGCCCTGCACCGTGTGCAACACTATCAAACTCGCCACTAACAGCATGCTCTAATTGATGAACTATAAGCGAGCCACCCCTACCACAGTCTGTAAGATTGTTATGTGAAAGGCTTGATGCCCACATAAGCGTTGCCCTTGCTTCATAATCGGTTGGATTTTCTATTGCTATTTTGCCTGCCCAAATAATTGTTCTAAGTAGGCTTTCTGCTATACCGTCTGTTATTTCAACAGGTGGTTGTGGTGTAAAATATCTTTCCATTGTGTGCGTCATCATGTCCACAACCCCACACGCCGTTTGATATTTGCTAACCGAATAAGTTAATTCTGGATTAAGTATGGCAAACTTACATCTATTAAACTGACTGCCACAGCCCTTCTTTTTGCTAATTGATAGGTCAGATAAAACTGCTGAATTACTCATTTCACTGCCGGCTGCCGAGTGGGTTAATATACACCCTACAGGAAGTGCGTCTTGTGGGACTGCTTTTCCACATGTAAAATCCCAAACGTTGCCGTTATATTTAACGCCAAGTGCAGTGAACTTTGATGAATCTATAACGCTTCCACCACCAACAGCTAAAATCATTTGAACATTTTCTTCTCTTGCAACTTCGATTGCCTTATTTACAAATTGTAGTTTTGGGTTTGGCTCTACACCACCCATTTCAATTACTTGAACGCTATATTCTTTTAGTGATGCTATAACTTGGTCATAAAGTCCACTTTTCTTTATGCTTTGCTTTCCATATTGCATCATTATTTTGTTATAACCATAATCACTTATTATTTTGCCAACTTGAAGATGCGTATCCTTGCCAAAATAAACTGCTGTTGGTGTGTGAAAATTAAAATTTAACATTTATTTTCTCCTACTTAAAAATTTCTTACTTATTATATCATACATTGCTTTTATTGTATATACCTTTTGGCAAATATTAGCATAAAAAATAGCAAGAAAATTTGCATTTCCTTGCTATTTATATTTTTTCTTTTTATTAAATAAATGCCTTGTAGATTGCACTTATACACTTTTCATAATCGTTATTGCTTACACCGATTATGATGTTAAGTTCGCTTGAGCCTTGATCAATCATTCTAATGTTGATGTTTTCTTTAGCTAGTGCGTTAAATAAGGTTGCTGCTGTGCCAGAGCGCATTGCCATGCCGTGACCAACAGTTGCGATTAAAGAAATGTTTTCGATTACGTGAACGTAGTCTGGGTTAACGTTTTCTCTTATTTCATTTACCATTTCTGTTAAAACGCCATTCTTTAATTGTTCGCTTTCTAATACAACTGAAAGGGTGTCAATACCTGATGGCAAGTGCTCTACGCATACGCCATAGTGCTCTACAACTGATAACACCTTTCTAATAAAACCAACTTCTGCGTTCATCATTGATTTTTCAATGAGAAGAACTGTAAAGTTCTTTTTGCCTGCAATACCTGTTATAACACTTTGATTTTCTTCTTGATTATATTGGTCGTTTGGAACAATCATCGTGCCCTTATCTTCTGGCTTAAAGGTGTTTTTAATATTGATAGGAATACGCCTTTTCATAACTGGTGTGATTGCTTCTGCATGGAGAACTGATGCACCCATGTATGAAAGTTCTCTAACTTCTTTATACGTGATTTGCTTGATTGCCTTTGCTTCTGGCACAATTCTTGGGTCGCAAACTAAAAAGCCACTAACGTCTGTCCAGTTTTCATATAAATCAGCCTTTACACCACGAGCAATGATTGAACCTGTGATATCGCTTCCACCACGACTAAAGGTTTTGATTTCGCCTTGAAAGTTTTTGCCATAAAAGCCTGGAATAACTGCCCTTTCAACGTTTGCAAGTCTGCTTGCAACTTTATCATCTGTATAGTCGTCGTTTAGTCTTCCGTGTCTATCG
>JAZKZI010000057.1:0-5173 GCA_045612585.1 Christensenellaceae bacterium
TACTGTTTTCGCACTTTTGATTTGCAATACCACAACTTGTTTTGCAAGCAGATTGGCAAGATGTTTGGCATTCACCACAACCACCTTTTTTTGCACTTTCACAAAGGTTTTTTGATGCAACTACTTTAATATGTTTCATAACTTACCCTCCACGGTTAATTTCTTAATCATTATAACATACGTTTTTATTTAAGTCAACAATAATTTAACGTGTAATAAAGTTTGATTTTATTTAATTATTCAAACTTTCTAAATACATTGAAGCGTTTGTCGCTGCGATAGCGCCGTCTGCAACGGCTGTTGCAACCTGTCTAACGGCTTTAGTTCTGCAGTCGCCTGCAACGAACAAGCCTTCAGTTTTGGTTTTGCAACTTTCATCAGCAATAATATATCCGTTTTGGTCAAGGTCAACAACGTTTGTAAACGCCTTGTTGTCTGGAATTTGACCGATAGCAACGAACACTGCCGGAATTTCGTGTGTTTTGATTGTTCCGTCTGCATCTTTATATTCAATTGCCTTAAGTTCATCTTCGCCAATAAAGTCTATAACGCTTGTGTTTGGTCTAACTTCTATGTTCTCTTTTGCACGAAGTGCTTTGATAAGCATTGCATCGCCAAAGAATTTATCAAATAGCGTATAAACGTATACTTTTTTACAATAACTAGAAAGCAAGAGTGAATATTGAAGTGCAGTGTTAGCATCGCCAATAACAGCAACTTCTCTACCCTTATAAAAAGCGCCGTCACAAATAGCACAATAATAAACGCCTCTACCCACCAAATCATCTCTATCAGACTTAGTGCGAAGGTGTTTGTGCTTTACTCCAGATGCTATGATAACGCTCTTTGCCTCGTATTCGTTAAATTCGGTTTTAACTTGAAAAACCTTATCTTCTGTTTTAACTATATCAATGGCCTTTTCTATTTCAACGTCAGCGCCGTGAAAAGTAATTTGTTCAAACAAGTTGTCAGCAAACTTTTCGCCACTGATTTCCTTTATTGATGGATAATTTTCAAGCCTTGGTGAGTTTGCAATTTGACCACCCAAACTTTCACTTTCTAAAACTAAAACTTTTTTACCATTTCTTAAAGCGTATAGCGCAGAGGTCATACCTGCTGCGCCTGCGCCTATTACAACTAAATCGTACATAATTAATTATTGCTCTCTATATATTTTCTAATTTCGCTTGCGTTGTCATAAGTTTCATAGCCGTTGCCCTTTGGAACAAGTAGAGTTGGGGCTTTTTTAATGCCGAACTTTAACGTTGTGTCCTTATCTTCTTCAGCGTTGATAACTGTATATTTAACGCCTGCTTTATCAAGCATCATCTTGCTTGTCTTGCAGTTTGGGCATCCGTTTCTTGTAAAGAGAATTGGTCCGTTTAATTCAACAGTCACTGCACTTTCTTTCTTTTCGCAAGCACACTTTTCTTTTTCCACGAATTTAGAGTTATCAATATCATAAACCTTTCTATCTTCAAACTCTTTTCTCTTACCATCGTTCCAGTTTTGAACAGGACGATAATAGCCTGTAATTCTAGAATATACTTCTGTCTTTTTACCACAAGTTGGGCATTCATAAACTTCACCAGCAATGTAGCCGTGGTCAGCACAAACTGAATACGTTGGGCTCATTGTGTAGTATGGAAGTTTGTAATTTTGAGCAATCTTTCTAACAAGGTTTGCAGCACTCTTCCAATCAGGGAGTTTTTGACCTAAGAAGGCGTGGAATACTGTGCCTGAAGTGTAAAGTGTTTGTAATTCATCTTGAATATCAAGTGCAGTAAAGATATCTGCAGTGTAGCCAACAGGAAGATGTGAGCTGTTTGTATAGTATGGAGCATTGTCGTTATCTGATGCTGTGATAATATCTGGATATCTCTTTCTGTCGTGCTTAGCAAGTCTAAATGACGTTGATTCTGCTGGTGTTGCTTCTAGGTTGTAAAGGTCACCATACATTTCTTGATAATCAGAAAGTTTATTTCTCATAAAGTTCAAAACGTCTTTTGTGAAGTTTTGTGCTTTTGCATTAGTTAAGTTTTCACCAATCCACTTAGCATTTAAGCACGCTTCGTTCATACCAACAAGACCGATTGTTGAGAAGTGGTTGTTGAAAGTTCCTAAATATCTCTTTGTGTATGGATATAAGCCGGCTTCTAAGAGTTTTGTGACTGTGTCTCTCTTAACCTTTAATGACCTTGCAGAAATATCCATCATCTTCTTCAATCTGTCATAGAATTCATCTTCTGTCTTAGAAAGGTATGCAATTCTTGGCATGTTGATTGTGACAACACCGATAGAACCTGTGCTTTCACCACTACCGAAGAAACCACCTGATTTTTTACGGAGTTCTCTTAAATCAAGTCTTAATCTACAGCACATTGAACGAACGTCACTTGGTTCCATATCACTGTTGATATAGTTAGAGAAGTATGGTGTGCCGTATTTTGCAGTCATTTCAAACAAGAGCTTGTTGTTTTCTGTTTCTGACCAGTCAAAGTCACGTGTGATTGAATATGTTGGGATAGGATATTGGAAGCCTCTGCCATTAGCATCGCCTTCAATCATAATTTCGATAAACGCTTTGTTTACCATGCCCATTTCTTCAATGCAATCTTTGTATTTGAAGTCCATTTCCTTGCCACCAACTATTGCGTTCATTTCAGCAAGGTCGTTTGGAACTACCCAGTCAAGAGTAATGTTTGTAAATGGAGATTGTGTACCCCATCTGCTTGGTGTATTTACACCATATATGAAAGATTGAATGCATTGTTTAACTTCTTTATATGTTAATCCGTCCACTTTAACAAATGGTGCAAGATATGTGTCGAAAGAAGAAAATGCTTGTGCACCTGCCCATTCATTTTGCATAATGCCAAGGAAGTTTACCATTTGATTACAAAGTGTTGATAAGTGGCTTGCTGGTGAAGACGTGATTTTACCTGGAACACCACCTAAGCCTTCTTTAATAAGTTGACGAAGTGACCAACCAGCACAATAGCCTGTAAGCATAGAAAGGTCGTGAATATGAATATCTGCGTTTCTATGTGCATCGCCAATTTCATCATCATAAACTTCAGAAAGCCAATAGTTTGCTGTGACAGCACCACTGTTAGAAAGAATTAAACCACCAACAGAATATGTGACAGTTGAGTTTTCTTTAACACGCCAGTCGGCAACTTTTAAATAATCGTCAACAACCTTTTTATAGTCAACGATTGTTTCGCCTATGTTACGAACTTTTTCTCTTTGTTTACGATAAAGAATATAACTCTTTGCAATATCTACGTATCCTGACTGAATTAAAACAACTTCGGCACTGTCTTGAATATCTTCAACGTTGATAACGCCATCTTTGATTTTCTTTGAAAAATCAGCAGTCACCTTAAGTGCAAGTGTGTTTAAAATGTCAGCAGTATAATCTATCTGCTTTGCATTAAATGCTTTTGATAATGCCGTTGTGATTTTTGACATATCAAATTCTACAATTTTACCGTCTCTTTTCTTTACCTGAAACATGTCTTTTTCTCCTTCCTTATTTCTTTTTACTGAGCTTTCTAACTATACCACATTTAAGAGCGCACTGTCAAACAAATATGCCTATATTTTGTAAAATTATTTTCATAAAAACACTATATATTGTGTTTTAAAACAAAAAGTCACTCGCTATTAACGAGTGACTTTACGTGTTAAATACTGACTTTTTTACATATCTATAAGTCTAAAAATTCTTTGGTCTTTAAACACAAAAATTATGTCTAAAATCCAAATAATGTTCCAACCCAAAACTAAACGTAAGACAGCTGCAACAATTTTTCCTTCTTGAAAACGTGTTAAAATGCCTAATACTAAAGAAGTGATAGGTATGATTGCTAATATTAAACTAACAATCCATTCTAAACCAAAATAGTCTTTACTTTTTGCCATAGTTTTTTGCCTCCAAAATTTAATCTATATATATTATAGTATATATTATATTGTATGTCAATTGTATATAAAAAAATAATTTTAGATAATTTTAAATAAATACACTTGCTTTTATAGTTAAAATATATTAGAATAATTTTTAGACTTTTTGGAGAGGTGTCAGAGTGGTCTAATGTGCACGCTTGGAAAGCGTGTATGCCGAAAGGCATCGGAGGTTCAAATCCTCTCCTCTCCGCCAAATAAAGAAAGAGTGCCATTTAGGTGCTCTTTTTTTATTTGGTTAAGATAAGTTGTTTGGAGAGGATTTGAATTAGGAGAAAATTTGCTTGCAAATTTCCCGTAGGGTAAACAGTAGCAACCTACTGTTTATCGGGAGGCTCGAGAGAAGCGAATCTTCTCCTCTCCGCCAACGAAATGAAAACCCTACACTTTTTTGTGTGGGGGTTTTTAGTTTTTATAAAACCTTAATCTATTATAGATGGAAAGTTTTTTGCCTCTTCTTTAAGATATTCTAAAAATATTTTTGTGCTGTTTTTTATGGTTTTGTTTTTTGGCAAAGTGGCATAAATTTTTCTATCTGCATGTGGTATTTTTACAAATATTAATGTATCAGAATACACCTTTCGCCAAGAATATGGAACGATTGCCACCCCAAGACCTATTTCTACCAAATTTCTTAAATATTCTGTTCCGTCAATTTGTATTGCTATATTAGGAGAAAAACCTTCTTCAAGGCATATAGAAAGCGTTGATTTATATTGGTGATTTTCTTTATTAGCAGTTATAAATGGTTGCTCTTTTAAGTCTAAAACCGAAAGATTAGGTTTATTTGCAAGTGGATGATTTTTTGAAATCATAATTGCAAACATATCCTCTGCAATAATTATCTTTTTTTCGTGTTCACAATCTAATTGTGTAGATATCAAAATGTCATAATCAAAAGCATCATCTTTCTGGTCGCGCACAATAAATTTTACTTTTGGGTAATCTTCAACAAATTTTCTAAGTGCCCTTGTTGCAATATTTTTGTTGCCTAATAAAAGCAAAGATATATTTCCAGAAACTTCTTTTTTGCTATCAATTATAGTTTCTTTTGCGCCATCTATCA
Organism: Christensenellaceae bacterium; assembly: GCA_045612585.1. Classification (GTDB taxonomy): domain Bacteria; phylum Bacillota; class Clostridia; order Christensenellales; family Borkfalkiaceae; genus UBA1259. Next base: position 5,036 of record JAZKZI010000057.1, read on the forward strand.
TTAATATGGCTTTGGAACAATTGTTATAAAACTTTTTGCCATCTTCATTTAACACAATTTTATTTTTTTTATGCTCAAATAGTTCTTTGCCCAACTCTTTTTCTAACCTTTTTATCGTTTGTGATATGTTTGAAGTTG
>JAZKZI010000058.1:0-28114 GCA_045612585.1 Christensenellaceae bacterium
TTGTTAACGTATAATCATTATCAATTGTCATGTTTGTATATGATGAACCGATAACGAACAAGTTGTCAATGTTCTTTACAGAACTATCTACGTTAAGTGCTGAACGATAGTTTTGGATAGAATTTCCAACGTATTGCAATGTATCACATCTTACGATAACGTTTTTAAGTGTTGTGTTTGCACCATAAACACCGTCTGCTGCAACAATAGCTTTTACATCGTCCATTTCTGGCCTATCAATTATTTCAGTTGTATCTGCATTCCAACCTCTAACGTTAAACGTTGTTGGAGCTGGTGTTGTAAGTTCAATTGCAACGTTTTCAATTGTACTACCATCAAGGATAGCTTCTGCTAATACTGCAGATTTTTCTGAATATGAATTCTTTGTATAATACAATTGATCGCCATCTACATCATATTGATAGAAGTCAGCTTTGATATTTAAATTCTTAACTGTACCACCATTGATAACACCGAATATACCACCACGTGCAAAAGACGTGTCAATTGTATAGCCTCTGCCATCAAAAATACCATTAAAGCCAACGTTTGTTTGTGCAATAGCTTCAAGGTCAAGATTATCTGTCCAATAGTTAGCATGTTTTAATGCACCAACTGTCTTGTGTGGAATAGCCGCTGCGACAGCAGGAACTGCATGTGTTTGGAAATTCTTTAATGATGCAATAGTATATCCTGGAGTTAAACTCTTTGAACCAGTAATAGCATCTTTAACAATAATATCGCCACCTAAAATAAAATATCCATTAAAACCTGTTTCATCTGTAAAACCATACTTAGAAGTAGCTGAATTATTGGTGTAAACGTTTGAAACGTTTGTAGCTGGATCTATATTAAGTCCCAAAGTGAAAATTGAACTTACAAATGCTGTAGCGCCTGGATCTAAAGAAAGACCTTGTACTAATGGTAAGTCGTGTGCAGAAGAACCTGCGTTTTGACCCATTATTGCTGCTGAAATAGCTTTGTATTCAAAGTATTTAATTTCTGTTCCATTCTTAGGTGCATAATAGAATCTATATGTTTCACCTGGAATTAAATTTTCTAACTTGCTTGCATCTGCAAGTCTCTTTTGAGCTTCGCCAAGATTTGAGTTAGCAACAGTGTTATAGCTAGCACCAAAATCTTTGATAACATTTGTGCCGGCAAAATACATGTTTCCGCCAGATAATTGATAACGAGCACCACTACTTGTTGCACCTTGTGGAGATGGAGCCCAATATCTTAAAGCACGTTGATTAATTTGTGTTGGATCAACAATACCCCATGCAAAGTCTGCAAGGAAAGCTTTTTTAATCTTTGACAAATAAATTTCGTGATCTTCTGCAAATTGATGGTTAAGCGTATAACCAGTGACTGCTGTAAAGATATCATCTTGAACAGCTCTGCTTGCACTATCAGCAGGTATTGCTGTTTCAGCCATTAAAGAATCAAAAGTCACTGATTTTGCTGACTTTGTGAGCTTGATAGCTGTATTAAAAGTAGGATCTTGACCAGCAACTGTATAGAAAGGAATTGCTGTTAAGTCTGTTGCATAAAAACCTTGCCAATCTGATTGAGATAAGTTTGCACCATCATATATAGCGTCGTTTTTATCAAAATAAGTTCCTGCTTCGTATGTGAAAGCTGTTTCATCAGTTTTAAATCTGATTTTTTGACCTACAGAAGAACTTGTTGTTCCTATAAGAGAATCAAAGATTTCTGCTTTTCCTGAATTCTTAAGAGTAAGAAGGCTTGCATAGTCAGTTACGTTTGCAGTTTCTGAATCTGGGAAAATTGCCATACCAAACTTAACATCTTGGTCAGCAATTGTGTCATAAAATGCTTTTGTTATTTTTGCTTGGAACATTAAAGCAAAGTCATCTGCTTTATCTGTTTTGCTAAATCTAACGTATGCACCATTCATGCTTAGCCCTGGGTCTTCTTCAGCCTTAACTGTTTCTGTTTTGAAAACAGGGAAAACAGCGATACAAATGCTGAGAATTGCCATCATTGCTAATAAATAAATTGTTTTAATTTTTTTACTAATGATTTTCATTATTATCCTCCGATAAACCACCAACTGTGTGGAAATGATAACACCATGAACGCAACTTAATTAAAAAGTTGTCCATTGCCTTTTATTCAACCAAAGTATAATTAAGCGATTAACAAAATTTATTTTGCTTAAGCATTTATAATTATATTATGGCATTTCCATCTCTCGTATATTTTATCAATATTGCTTTTATGTTATAAAACTATAAATCAATTTAATTGTTATCCTTAAAATCAAAATTATATAACGATTATATATTATTTTGGCATTAGCAAGGTTATTTATCCCATTTGCTAATATTCGATTATGAACAAATAACCTTACCTAACCTTTGTTATATTCTTAATTTTTTAAGTATATATTAATCTAATTAATTCTTTTTTATAAATATACTGCCTTTCAGTTGGGTTAACGACAATTATTTCTTATGGAATAACTGGTCCTGAAACGCTTGTAGATTCCCAAACAGCTACGAATTCAGCTGTGAAACCATCATAGCTTTGTAATATACATTCGCCATTTACAACTGGAACTATATCACCTGTTAACGTGCTCTTCCAACCCTTGAATTCATAACCAAAGAGTGAAAGTGTTGGTAATACGTATGTCTTGCCCATTTCAAACGTGTTGTAGTTTGAAGTAAAGCCTTGAATATGCATACCTCTAAAGTCGTCGCCAACGTCTAGATATACTTCTCTGATACCTGCTGGGCCTTCTACTATTACTGTAAACGTTTCAACAAGCGCTTTGCCGTTATGGTCATACGTGATTGTGAATACGCATGTACCAGGAAGTGCACCAGTAATCTTGTTGTCCTTAAATATTGCATTTGAGTTTTCTGCAACAACGCTTACAACTGCATCTTGTTTAAGTTCACCATTTACGTAAACTTTTGGAACAAATGGCAATTCAGTAACATATGTTTTACCTTCAAATTCAGGCATTGTACCAACTACTGCAAAATCAGTCATGTATCCATCAATCAATAAGTTTACACTATCAATAATGTTTACTTTTAATATTTTTTTCAATGTAATCATTTGAGCTGACGTTTTGCCTCTCCATGATGCTTCGATTATTACGGTTGTTGATGTTCCACTTTTTGTTCCTGTTAAAACACCAGCATTAGTAATTGTAAAGTTTTCTGTGTCAGCAACACTATATGTGAACACTGCATCTGTAAATGATTTTTGATTGAACAAAATTTGTGGATTCAAATTAAAGCTTTTGCCTTGTTGAATACTAAATTCGTCGTCAACAGACACAACTACTTGTGCATATTCGCCCATAAAACTTGAGTTGATTACACATTTTGCCGTTGTTGTGCCTTGTGTAGCAACAATGTTTGTTGTTCCTTCGCCCATCGCCTCAACATAACCTTCTTCATCTACTTTTGCAATTGTTGGCTCTTCTGAGCTCCAAACAATTGGATCTGAAGATTCATTGTCGAATTCTACTGCTATTAACAGTTTAGTATCTCCAACTTTCATATCTAACGAAGTTTCGTTGAGTGTCATTACTTTTTCTACAGGTGGTCTTGGAACTATTGTTGCGCTATTATCATCACCAGTTTCTTCCTTTTTACAACCTGTGCTAAAGATAAAGACAAGAGCCATAGAAATTGCTAAAACTGATTTAAATATTTTATTAAACTTTTTCATATTTACCTCTCATATGAGCATTTTGCTCTATCTTTACCATGTTACAAATTCTGCAAGAGTTAATTGTTTTAATGATCTTCTAGTTAATAGGTCTACTGCTCTTGCTTTGTAAATTGCCTTTTCTTCTGGTGTATATGGTTTTTCATTGCCGTTATGGATTTCTAATAATGCATGGTAATGTGAAATACCTTCTACGTCAATTCTATCCTTATATACATCATACATATCTGGGTTTATAATTTTATAACTTTCGATATCTTCGTATGCTTGATCAATGTAGTTGATAAAGCCCTTAATTGTCTTATATGGATAATCTGTAGCTTCCCATTTCTTCTTACCGATACTGAAATGAGTACCCTTTTCATTAAAGTATTCTACTGCAAGTTTTTGGAAGTGCATCTTTTGTGCATAATACAATTTTTCCATTGTTGCACCAGCTGGACCATAGTGAGCTCTCATAAAGTCAGAAATAAGTTCTGTTGCAGATAAGCTTCCGTTCCAGCTAAGCTTTGTAATCATATAGAAATATAAATCACCCCAAGCTGTAACTGCATCGTATGTACCACCACATAATTCTGTGATCATGTGTCCCATACCCAAGCTACCATAGAATTTTAACATATTAGGGTTCCAAGCTGACAAGTAATCTAAGAAATATGAGTGATTTTGATAGAATTCACCATAGTTCCAAGCATAAATATCATCAAAAATTGCTGCCCAAGCATTAAATTCTTCAATAACTTCTACTTCTGTTGGGTTATCAGATGTTACGTCATAATATGAAGGACCTTGGAATGTCTTCCAAATAACAAGATTATCAAACATTGTATCACGGTATTCTTCCATGCCTTCGAAAAGACCTTCGTTAACTACCCATTCACCTGTTTTTTCATCTTTGTGTGTTGGTGCTAATGATGAATCGTTATAAGCGAAAAGAACGATTTTAAACTCTTCACGATAGTATTTAGCATTTGCTGGATCATCTAACCAAGCACGAAGTTGATCGTGTACTAAACGAACAAATCTAATTGCAGCACCTACGTGTGCGCCATGTCTCTTTTCTGACCAATAACAACCATTTTCGTTGTATTCATCAGTTTTACCTTCACCACAACGACAAACTGTACCACCATCTTCTACACCAAACATCATTCTTGTCATATCTGGCCAATCTTTTGGTGGATAAGACTTCATGAAGCTGATAGCTCTAGCTACAGCAAAATCAACCATTCTTTGATATGCAGCTGCATCGCCGTGTGCTGTCCAACAAATTTGGTTGCCAGAATCTGCTATCCACTTGTCATCCCAGTCTAAACCATCTTTAAGAGCTGTATCTTTTGAGAAAATGTTTAATACGTTGTGTTGTGAACCTGTTCCTTCTTTACCTTTCTTAATACCTTTTGTTGGGAAAGTCGTTCTGTATTCACCTTTTCCGCCATATCTATTACGAACTGTTCTAATTCTAATATCATAAGCAATATCCGTTGCATCAACGTTTGGAGATGCTAATGATTTTGAGTCTAAAACAGTTGCCGTGTCAAGGCTTGTAGCCATTGGAGCATATGTGATTTGGTGTGTGTTGATATCTGGAATATCGACAACGTCAAAATTTCTGAGTTTTAAGTCAGTAATTTGATCGTTAATGTACATATTGTTTCTTCCATACCATTCAAAATCAAAACAAATGTCAAAGAAAGTATATACTGCGTTAATTGCACCATCTGCTAGACCACCGGCTAAGAAAATATTATCATCTTTTGTGATAATTCTTACGCCGTTAGTTTTAAGAGATACTCTGTCAATATCAATATCTGCCATATCAATCAATGATGTTTGACCAATTGAAAGATATTTGCCATTAGGATTGTATTCTGTAATGCTTGAATCAAGCACAGTAGATACTACAACGCCCAAAGCTCTTTTAAGTAATGCAACAAATTCATCTTTAGCAATTTTTTCTCTAGATGTTGCATTTGCAGGCACTACAACAGTATACAAGAATTCGCTATTTTTAATAATATAACGTTCATCTTCTACTTCTGGTGCTGTATAAATATGTGTACCTTCATATGAAGGAGGAGCTGGTGGAGGTGTTGTATTTCCACCACCTTCTTCTTTAGGAGCACACGCTGTTGTCATTACTGTTATTAAAACAAGCAATGACATGATTAGAGTTTTAATAATTTTTTTCATAATTATTTAACCTCCTCATTTGAAATAACAACAGTAAACGTCTTAGTTGTTGTGTTGTTGTCTGTGTCATAACATACTACACTAACTTCATATGTACCTTCATAATCTAACTTAAATGATTTTTCTGTAACAGAATACATATTTCCAGTAAATGTGTTGTATACAAAAATTCTATATTCTAAGATTTCTGTAGAAGTATAATTGTCTGACAACGTAAAGTTAAGTTTAACAACATAACCTGGTTTTGCATAAACAATTACGTCTTCTTTAATGCTACCACTGAAAGTAATTTCTGGTGCAACATTATCTTTTACTGAGAAATAGAAAGTTGGTTGTTGTTTGTTATTGAAAGCATCTACACCAATGTATTGAACAGAATATCTGCCCAATTCAGTTAACTCAACTTCATAAGAACGAGTTGGGTCTTGTGTACCGTCTAACACAACTTGGTCTTTAGAAACCAAATATGTACTACCAAGTTTAGCGATAAACTTAGTTTTATTAACTTCTAAAACTGAAGCATCATCTGCAAATCTTGCTGGATTAATAGTAATAACATCACCAATGTTATATGTACCAGATGGAATTGTACCTACAAATGAAGGAGCATTTCTATCATAGAATTGCTTTGTTAATCTAGTTAAGTTAAGTGTCTTAACAGTAATACCAGCATTACCTGTAATATCACAAAGTTCAATTTCTAAATAAGCTTCATCAGATGTAAATTGTGTTTTTGATTTAATATAACCTGTAAAGTCAGTTACAGATAATGAATTTGTATCCAATCTGTATGCAACAGAGTGGTCAACAGCACCAATGAATGAAGCACTTAGTTTTTGTGCAACTTCATCATTGTATTGAACGTATTTATTGTTGCCTTCGTTATAGATATATACTGAAACGTAATTATTTTCATCATAAATATCCGTTAAAGTAAATCTAATACCATTGAGATTGCCATAATCTTCTTCAACTCTATATGTAATTTCAAATGTTTTAAGGTTTATAGGTTTTACGTATTTAAGAACGTTATTGCCTGTTTTTACATTTGAAGTAAAGAACAAGTCAGATGTTGGTGAACCATCAAGTTTTGTATCATTAAGCTTAAAGTCACCTACAAAGTACTTGCCAAAGCTTACAAAGTTGTCTTTAGAAGAATCTGGAGAATCGCTATAATCAACGTCAACGATAGGATATACGCCAGTTTCTACAACGGCATTACCATATACGTATTTAGCTTGAATTGTTTGACTACCTGTGATAGCAACGCTGTAAACACTGTTTTGTTTTACATATTCACCACCATCAAATTTAATCCACAATTCAGCATCTGCAGCGTATGTTGGCTTACCTGTGCTGAAAGTATATGCAGGAATTCTGTCAAAGTCATATTTAGCATCTTTTATGTAGTATTTATACATAAATGGTGTGTCAAATATTGCTTTTGCATCAGAATTTGAAACGTTAAATGCATATGACGTTGGAGCATAATAGTTATTGAATGCATTATCAGCTAAATAATATTTAACTTCATATCTACCACGATAAGATAACTTATATGTAGGTAAGTCTGAAGATGCTAAAAATGCCTCAATTTCCTCAAGAGATTGTAAATCTGCAATTACAATAGTTTCATAGTTATTTGCAATTTCAATTCTAAGTTTTAAGCCCTCTCTTAAGTTAGGAGTGCTGATTGAAGTTGGAAGAACAAAAGTATTTATAACACCAGCTTCAAGTTCTGTGAATTGTTCTGTATTATGAACTATATCAATTGTATTACCAGTTGTATTAAATCCATAAATTTTAATTACTTTTTCAGCGATATTGCCTGAAGTATCTTTAGCTGTATAAACAATATGATATGTATCAGCAAATGGAACTTCAAACTTACCATCTACGATAGGAAGTTCAAGTTGGTTTGCTGTTTTATAGTTTTGATATGCTTTAACAGTAACGCCACCAAGCAAATATAAATCAATAGCTTCAGAAGCTGGGATAGTGAATTTATCACCTACAGCAACGTAAGCGCCATCGTTATATGTTGGAACAAAGTCAACGTTAATTTGTGGAGCAACATCATCAACTAATTTATGTTGACTTTCGCCTAATGTTGGGTCAAAACCTGCTTGGTCAAACAAGTCAGAAACTTTTGTATCACCAATACTAAAGATGTCAACACGTGCAGGTTCATTGTCTAATTTGTAGTAATCATAACTGATTGAAAGGAAAACTTCACCAGTTGTGAATTCTCTAAATGAACCAGATTTTGCAGGATATAAATCTTGGTTAAAGAAATCAGTGAACGCAACAGGAGTTGTTTCAACGCCGTTTAAAGCACATGAAGCATAAATTTTGTTGTTTTCAAAATCATATTTAAGATTCAACCAAGAACCCTTTTCATTTTTGTGTGTATAACCACCAAATTCACCACCATAGAACCATTGTGTTTCTGATTTATGAGTCCAAGCAACAACTCTACCCTCATCATAGAAAAGAGTTTTGTTGCCGTTTGCAGCCCAACCAGTTGTTGGATCTGGTAAATTTTGTGTGTTAATTAAATAATCTTCAGACTTTGCAACTGAATATAAACCGAATTCTTTAATTAAAGTATCCGTACATGCTCTAACGTATGGAGTTTCTCTAAGTGCGTAAGATGCTGTTGTTTGTGGAGTGTCAACAATCATCTTAATATATTTAGATGAATCGTAACAGTCTGTTAATTTAATAACAAGTTTTCTAGCTACAACTTTGTTTGCTACCCAAGTAAATTTAGGTTTTCCGTTACCATCAAGATCTTGAGTTCCATCGCCATCAGCGTCAACAGGAACGTAATCCCAGTCCTCAGCACGTGGTTCAAAAGAAATAATGTCTGTTAAACCATTTGCGCCAGCATTTCTTAAGTCAATAGCTTTTGAATAAATAAATTCTGTACCCTTTGTTAAGTTAACAGATAAAGCTTCTTCACCAGAGTGAGTTAGTTTTGTGTCAACTGTGTTGTGAGCTTCTTTAGTGTGTGGAGCAAATTCGCCTGCTGAAATTTTGCTTTGCATATACTCTGCTGTAGCAAAATCAATAAAACTTTCATTATCTAAAGAGAAACCATAAAGGCTGTCAATAACAGAAAAATCTTTTTCAGCAACGATTTCTTGATTTTCAAACGCACCAAAGTATTTTAATGTGTATAAACCTGTTAGATTAAACGTGAATTCCTTATTATCAATAATAGGATACGCTCTACCATCAGGATAAATAATAACACCATTATCAGCAGTAAACGTTGGAGAATCTACTTCTTCTGGGTTAACTTTTGTCTCTATACTTGTAGGAAGTGCTACTTTATCATTGAGTTGATAATAATTTTGCACTTCAGGTATAGTGGCTGTTATAACATCTGCACTTGCATTAAAAGTGGTTTCTGTTGCATTGATATTCAATGCAACTGCAACACACACACATAAAAGAACGCAAAGTATAGATATTAACCTTCTTTTAAGTTTTAAAATCATAATGACCTCCTAAAAATTTTATCCTTTAATACCACCAATAGAAATATTACCCATTAATTTCTTTCTAAATGCGGTAAAGAAGATAACTGCAGGAATTGCAAGCGTAAATAATGCTGCAATTTGAGATGGTTGAGATGATTTAATCTCTTTAACGTGTCTCGTATTGTAATAAATACCATAAGCCAATGTTGGATATGATGGTAAGTATGTAAGTGGAGTCATATAGTCGTTCCATGTTGTAATGATAAGTGAAACTACACCTGCCCAAATCATTGTTGTAGCCATTGGGATAGCTATTGCAATAATCATTCTTATTTGTGATGCACCATCAATTTCTGCTGCTTCAAAATATGTTGAAGACAAGCCTTGGAAGAATGAGAACATAATTAAGAAGTACATAGATGTAAATTGACAGTTCCAAATAAAGAAGCCAAACATGTTATCATAAAAACCAATACTCATTTGGAAGTTAATCATTGTTGGGCCAGAACCGATGATTGGAATAATCATGGTAAATAATACAAGTGCATATATAAATCCACTGAATTTGTATTTATAGTTAACTGTTAGATAACCCATAATACAGCATAGATAAATTGGTAATGCCGTACCAGCAAAAACTGTTAAGAATGAGTTGAGCAAGAAGAAGAAGAATGCTTCTGTACCAGATACGTCTACAAAGATTTGAACTTCTTCATGTTCGAAAATACCTGTAATGTATGAGTCTTCAATAGAATATGAAAGTGTTCTAAATGCCATTTCATAGTTGGCAAAAAGACCATCGACAATAACACTATTACCATCTACATCACGGAATTTATATGGCAATCTTTCAAACCAAGAGAAATCTGGAAGCGCTGCTGGGTCAACCATGAAGTGAGTTCTGTGCTTAAGTGAGTTCATAAAACCCCAACCTACTACGTAAAACATAGAAAGCGTATAAGCGATAAGAACTAAACCTACGATAATTGCATATGCTGTGACTCTTGATTTTGTTTGTTTTTTTGCTAATTGCTTAACGTTAATCTTTTCCATAACAATTATCCTCCTTAGTCTTCACTTGGACCATATTTTTCAAGCACACGACGTAAAATAAGTGAAACTGGCAATGTCATAAGAGTGATTATAACGCCAAGTGCTGACAATTGTGGATATGTCATATGACCATCGTCAAGTATAGCAGAACCACGAGATACTAACGAACTATTAAGTTTTTCAACAGTCATCCAATAACCCATTGGACGCAATGGTGAATATGCATCATAGAACGTATATAAGTTTGCACTGTTTGTGAATAAGTGAACTACACCCATAACTAAGAACGTTCTTATTGTTGGGAATATCATTGGTATTGTAATGAACCAGAATTCTTGAATAGCTGTTGCGCCATCAAGACTTGCAGATTCTGGGATAGACGTGTTGATACCACACATCGCACCTACGTACATAATAATATTCATACCAAAGCTTGCCCATACGTTATAGAAAAGAATATGCCCTAAAGCAAGTTCTGTTTCAAAAACCCATTGGAACAACAACTTATAAAGAAGAACCATAACTACGCCAGAGAAAATTGATGGCAAGTAAAGAATAACTCTAAAGAAGTTTGCTGCTGGATAGCCTTTGTAAATGTAGTATGAGAAAATAACTGCGATTGGCATCATACACAAAGTAAATAGATAGAAAGACATTGACATTGTGACCATGTCTAATCTAGTACTCATAAAGTCAATTACAAACGCAAAGTTATCAAACCATACGAACGAACTTATGTAGCCGATACCAGTTGGGTCAAGCTCATAATGCGTGACAGCCAATTTAAACATGTCAAGGTTAACATATACGTAAAAAACAGCAAAGTTAAGCATAGGGAATATTAACATTAATATATAGAATATAAGTCTTTTCTTCTCTCTTGATAAAATTTGTCTTTTAGCTTTTGGCTGGTTATTTTGTGGCATGCCGCCATTTTCAGTTGGCATGCCTTCAGTAATAATCATTTCTGTATTTTCCATTTTATTTCACCTTAGCTTGGTATTGTTGTTTGATATGAGAAATAAGTTATAAATCCATTTCCAGAAGGGTTAGGCAATTTTGCTGGTGCAGATGTGCCCCTATATAAGCCTGCCCATGTTTCATAAGTAATCATTGTTGCTTCAAAAGCCTTCATAGCGTCGTATCCAGCTGTTTTAATTAAGTCTTTGAGATATGACGTACCCTTAGGACCTGTAACGTTCTTTGAGTATTCACCTCTCTTGAAACTTGCTGTGTTTTGCCTAAATGTTTGGTTATCAGCATCAAGTCTAATTACATAACCACTTTCTTCAACATAGTCAGAAAGTTGTTTGTAGAAACCTTCCCAAATAACGTTGCCTTGTTGGTCAAAGTCACACCATCTCTTGTTAATCATTAATTGTTTTAATGCATCTCTTTCTTCTACGTTTTCGATATCATTTAAATCACGGATTTCATAATTTAATGCTTTTCTGAAACCTTGACCGACAGTATTCTTTTCAAGTTGTGCTTGAGAATGGAAGAATCTAACCCAGTCTTTAAGAGCTGCATAAGTCACTTCATCACTTTCAACGTTTTTGTTAAAGTACATACAATTTGTGTGAAGTTGTGGAATTGCTTGTGTTTCACCCTTTGTGCTTTCTACTGTACCGATAGGTGTTGGCTCTTCACCAACTTGACCTGTGACAGATGTGAAAATGTTAACAGGAAGTGGCATCCATAAGAGATTTCTGTATTCAACTTCATCGTTAATTGCATAGAAGTCATCAAAGTTTGTAAATGACGTTGTTGATTCGTTATACCAGTAAGAACCAGTTGACATTGTGCCAACTCTTGGGCCTTGTTCACCTGAACCGTTATCAAAGTTTGAACAAATAAATTGATATTGTGCTTGTTGGTGAGTAAACGTATTAACGTCTGGGTTCCAACCAGGAGCAAGCCAACCTTGATTTAAGCAGATGTTAAGGAATAATAATGTATAATATCTTTCAACTGACCAAGTTGTATAATAACCTGTTTCTTCTGTAACGTTTGGAACTGTCACAACGTCTGGCTTATAGAATTCTTCTAAATAAGCTGTGCCACTTTCATTTACGAAAGCAGAACCATTTGTCTTAAGTTCTTTAACAATATCAACTGAACCATCAAAGTCAAATGTACCCCTAGCCTTGTCAACACCTAAAAGTGCTGCGTAAAGACCGTCTGTTAAGAAGTCTGATTCATAAGGATATTGACCAGGAACTTGTAATGGCCATACAGCGTTTTGTGGAGAATTCATGTAGCTATACAATTGAATCAATTCAACTAAAGAAGATGGCATACCATCATCATAAGTTCCAGATATACCATCTGGACCACAAGATTTATTTTCTGTGCTTCCTGGAATTACAAAGTTTACGTAAGCCTTTGTAACGTCACAGTAGAATTGATATGAGTCTGAAGTGTTTTCTGGATTTGCAAAGTAGAAACCATATTCATCAAACAAATCTTTGTCATATGTGATACCACCATAAATATCGTGGGTTGGAATTGTATAATAACTTACAACGCCGTTTTCTTCATTTTTAACAACGTTAACTGATTTTGCGTCATCATAAATCAAATCAGCAATTGATGTACCATTTTCTCTTGTGTGAGAATATGTTCCGTCAGCATTTCTTGTGACTGTATCGTAATTGCTGTTGAGAATGATGTCAGAAATACTCAAACCATTGTTATAGTTGTTTTCGTTTACGAGTGTTGAAATGTCAAGCAAGTGACCTGTACGTACAAGGCTATCCGCTCTACCGCCACCAAAGAATACTTCAGAACCACTTCTTCTCATAGTTTGAAGGTCTGTAAGTTTTTCTACAGGTTTTACCTTACAAACAACGCCAGGTTTTTTACCACCTTCGCCGTCGTAATCCTTATTCTTGACAAGTTCTTCGAATTCGCGACATGCAGTTTCTAGCCAGTCATAGCCATAACCATTGTCTACAATTTCGAAATCGAGGTAAATCGTGTCAGTATCACGATTTTGCTTCTTGCTACATCCACCAAGGCTGAAGACCATGACGAATGCAATTAGTAGTGCAATAATTTTCTTCATTTTTTCTCTCCTTTTTTTCTTGCATGTTAATGCATAAAAATTATTCCTAAAATATTTTACAGTAGAAGCTTTCAAATAGCAATAAGAAAAATCAACAAATTATTACTAAAAAATCAACATTTTGACATATGAAAAAGTGATTTTTCGAATAAATGTTTGACTTTGCAAAAAAAACGTGATATATTTTATATATACTGCAAAATTAAGGAAGATTTTATGACCACACTTAGCGCACTACCAAAAAATAATTATTTTGACATTTGCACCACAGATTTTGGGTTTGTAAACTGCTATAAAAACATGTTGACACCTAAAAAATCATCTTTTAAGTGCACCCGAAACGATTGGTCTATAGTTTTAGTCACCTCTGGAAACATTCACATTAACGACTCAAATTTTAACGTTCAAAAAAATGAAATTTTTATTTTCAAACCTAACGTTTTGCAAGATATTACATATACGCAAGAAACGTGTTCTTATTGGCTTTACGTTGGGGGAAAAACCGTTGATAAAACAATAAGCAATTTAGACCTACCAGTTGGCGTGCCTTTTCAAGTTAAAAACGAAAAGCTTTCTTTTTTGCTTGATTTGATTATTAGCGAGTATCTTAACAAAGACGTTAATTATGAAGGCATTGCTCTTTCCTATATCTCAACTTTTTTAAGTTATATTCCAAGAGAGATTGCTTCAATACAAAAAAGTGGACATTCTGCTCTAAAAGACGTTGTTGTTGCAATGTATCAAAACCCACATATTTCTAACCAAGAATGCGCAAAAATGTGTTTTATGTCAATCAATCATTTTATTAGAATTTTCAAAACGCATTTTGGTATGACTCCATTAAAATTCAAGCAAAATATTTTGATAAATCAAGCAAAAGATTTTCTGTGTAATAGCCAACTTTCAATTACAGAAATTGCTAACAATATGGGCTTTAACGACAACCCTCTTTACTTTAGCGATTTTTTCAAAAGTGCCGTTGGTATGTACCCATCTAATTACAGAAAGTTGTTTGGACAAAAAAGCAATTCAGAATCTGATAATGAACTTTAATGTCAAAAAACGATTTTTTTATTCTTATAATCATCAAAAAACTACAAAATAAGTCAAAAAATATTTAATTTTTAACACTGCACACGCCCAACCAAAAAATGGTTGGGCGTGCCTTATTTTTCACATTTAATTTAATAAAAATTTCCGAAAAATTCTACAACAAAATGCAAATTACCCCTCCTTTATTTTCGTTAACTATTCTAGTCAAGGTTTTTCGCATTTTTCCTTGTGCTTCTTTTGGCATTGCCGTAAGCTTGCCTGCAAGACCTTCATTCACTAAGTCATGTAACGATTTTCCAAACATATTTGTTTCCCAAATTCCCGCTGGATTATCTTCAAATTTATTCATAATAAAGTTAACCAAATCTTCGCCTTGTTTTTCAGTGCCTACAATTGGCGAAACCTCGGTATTTACGTCAACTTTTATGATATGCAAGCTTGGGGCAGAAGCCTTAAGTTTTACACCGTATTTTCCACCCTGTTTTACCAACATTGGTTCTTCTAAATTCATTTCGTCTAAAGTTGGCAAAACCACGCCGTATCCATTCTGTTCAGCATCCTCTAAAGCACTCTTTATTTTTACATATTTTTTCTTTTGGTCGGCAAATGATTTTATATATCTCATAAGCTCGTAATCATCGTTAATAGGATTATCGCATTCGCTAGATAAAACCGAATAAAATAACCCTTCTCTTGGCACAATTTCATACTCCGCTTTACCCTCGCCTAATCGCAATTCTTTTAGTCTAATTTCGCTTATATTTTCACTACTATCAAACATCTCGTTTAGCTCCGAAAAATCACACATTTTTCTTATGCTTAAAGACCTTTGTTTTACGTTTTGAACTATCTCGTTTATGATTGAATTTTCTGCTGGTAATGCCTGCATCCACTTAGGCAAATTAACGTTAAATGATATCATTGGAAACTGCATTAACACCCTTTCCATTACTATGCTAACGTCATCAATCTCCATATCTAATACATTTAAACAAACCACTGGCACACCGTGTTTATTTTCAAGCGAATTTGCTAGCTCTATCGTAGTTTGTTCGGTTGGGTTTTTACTATTTAATACAATTATAAATGGTTTATTTATCTTTTTAAGTTCGTTTATCGTTTTTGTTTCTGGCTGAACGTAGCTTTCACGTTTTAACTCACCAAAACTTCCGTCTGTTGTCACAACAACCCCTATGGTTGAATATTCACTTATAACTTTTTTAGTGCCAATTTCGGCAGCATTTTCAAAGGGAATTTCATTATTGTCCCAAGGTGTTTTAACAAGCCTTGGCTTATCATCTTCTAAGTGACCTAAAGCACCTTCAACCATATATCCAACACAATCTATAAGCCTTACGTTTGCTGTAGATTTGCTTTTAAACTGGACTTTTACGGCATTTGCTGGTATAAATTTTGGCTGTGTTGTCATTATGGTTTTTCCATCTGCCGATTGAGGCATTTCATCAGTTGCAATTTGCTTTTGAAGTTTATTACTTATGTTTGGAATAACCAATTTTTCCATAAATTTTGTTATAAAAGTTGATTTCCCTGCACGAACAGGCCCCACAACACCAATATAAATATCTCCATTTGTTCGCTTTGCTATGTCTTTATAAATATCGAATTTTTCCATAAAAAAACCTCCCACATATTACAACAATAATATATGAGAGATTTTGTTTTGTTATGAATATTTTCTGTTTTATTGCAAACTAATTTTCTTTGTTTGACATGTTTTGATTTTCAGACTGTTTTTCTTTATTTGCTAACGCCTTTTTTGCCTTCATTTTTACAACCATTTCTTTAATTGAAGTTGGATGTTCTTCACCTGCAAGCATTCTTTCTATATTATGCCTATGAGCAAACCAAGTAAATAAACAAATAGCAAAAATTAACGTGTTCGTGGCAACGTATAATGCCGTTGTCGTAGGCGCAACGTTAAACGTATATGCGCCATAAACGTTAAATAACCTTATCAAACTTGCAATCGCCGGTGGAGTAATTGCTATAAACGAGCCCATTGCACCAAATTCAGTTAAATATATAAACACTAATGCCGCAACAAGCGCCATTATTATTATAACAGCCCATTCCCAGCCATAAACCGACTCACACACCAAAAAGACCCCTATTGTGGACGCAATCCCCTTTCCACCTTTAAATTTGAACACAACAGGATAAATGTGCCCCATTACAACACATAGACCACAAAGATATATTGCAAAATCTGAAATAGCAAACTGACTGTTCTTAAAATATTTGCCTTCAAACACAAAAAATGCTATAAGTGTTGGCAAAACGCCCTTCATAATATCAAGAAAAAAAGTAAGCAGACCAAATTTGAGCCCTAAATTACGGCTCATATTAAGCGTGCCCGGATTTCCACTACCCATCTTTCTAATGTCTTTATTTTTTGTTTTTGATATAATTATTGCCCAATTGACGTTGCCAAATAAATAGCTTCCAATAGCAAAAATTACTAAAATAAAAATATCAGTCATCTTCGTTGTTTTCCCTTACAATTATTTTAATTGGCGTTCCTGAAAAATCAAACGCTTTCCTTAAACAGTTTTCAAGATAACGTCTATAAGAAAAGTGCATAAGTGTTGCATCGTTAACGAATAAAATAAAGGTTGGAGGGTTTGTTGATAGCTGAGTTGCAAACTTAATTTTAAGTCTTTTACCATTTACTGACGGTGGTTCATTTGCCCTTACGCAATCTAAAATAAGGTCGTTTAATGCACCAGTTGTAATTCTTCTGCTTGCATTTTCAACTGCCCTAATCGATAAATCAAGTATTTTATCCGTTCTTTGACCTGTTTTTGCAGACACGTAAATAGGCAAAATATAATCCATAAATTTTAGATTTTCTTTCAAGTCGTTGTTAAAAATATTAATTGTATTGGTGTCTTTTTCAATCAAATCCCACTTGTTCATCACTATGACAGAAGGCTTTCCTTGTTCATGAACGTAGCCACAAATTTTAACGTCTTGTTCTGTAATTCCTTGTTCTGCATCAATCATAATTATGCAAACGTCAGCCCTTCTAATTGCACCTAAAGCTCTTAAAACACTATAGTATTCTAAGTCTTCTTCAACACTTTTTTTCTTTCTAATACCAGCCGTATCAATAAGCGTATATCGCTTGTCATTATATATGAAAGGTGTGTCTATAGCATCTCTTGTTGTACCTGCTATGTCAGACACAATCGTTCTATCAAAACCCAATAATTTATTACACAAACTAGATTTTCCAGCATTTGGCTTTCCAACCACTGCTAGATGCAATGAATCGTCATCATCTTTTGTGCCAATACTCTTAAATTTCGCCACAACATCATCTAAAAGGTCACCTATACCCGTGCCGTGTTCTGCCGAAATACCATAAGGTTCACCAAGCCCTAGATTATAAAATTCATATAATTTTTCCGGCTCATAATTATCGAGCTTATTTACTGCAAGAACCACAGGCTTTCCTGACTTTCTTAGCTTCATTGCAACGTCTTCATCAGAAGAATTTAGGCCTGTCTTTGCATCTGTAAAGAGTATAATAACGTCTGCCGTTTCGATTGCAATTTCTGCTTGCTTTTGAATATGCTTCCACATTTGGTCTGTAGACTTAAGTTCTAATCCCCCCGTATCAACCAACGTGAAATAATTCCCACACCACTCAGCATCAGCATAAAGCCTATCACGAGTGACACCTGGGAAATTTTCTACGATAGAAATTTTCTTTCCTACTACTTTATTAAAAAATGTAGATTTACCAACGTTAGGTCTTCCTACAATTGCTACTAATGGTTTTGCCACAATTTTTCCTTCCTTTTTAGTTATTTTTTATTGGCATAAAATTACTGAATTTTCACCATTTGTCATTTGGACACTAACACTTTCATCCTTAGAAGTTGGAACGTTTTTACCCACGTAATCTGCTCTAATTGGAAGCTCTCTGTGTCCTCTATCTATTAAAACTGCAAGTTGAATACTTTTCGGTCTACCTAGTTTTATTACAGCCTCAATGCCTGCACGAACAGTCCTTCCTGTATATAAAACGTCATCGCAAAGCACAACGTCTTTACCTTGTAAAGAAAAATCAATATCAATTTGCAACGTTTGATTATCGCCACTATTTTGTGTAATATCATCTCTAAAACTCGTTATGTCAAGCTTTGCAGTTGGAATTTTAACCTTTTCGATATCAAAAATATTGCTTGCTAATTTATCGCAAACAGGAATGCCTCCTTTTGCGATGCCAAGCAATACAACGTTTTTTACGCCTTTATTATTTTCAATTATTTCATGAGATATTCTTTTTAATGCTCTTTCTACTGCCAAAGCATCCATTAAAACTCGTTTTACTTGCATATTTACCTTAAGCCTTTTAATATTTTTTCAAAATATGATGGAATTTGACTAACAAAGCTTACGTTCTTTTTTGTTGTTGGGTGTATAAATTCAAGTTTATATGCATGCAACAACTGCCCATCAAGTTTAAACTTTTGATTCTTGTATCCATATTTATCATCGCCAACTATTGGATGACCAATATGCTTTGCATGAACTCTTATTTGATGTGTTCTGCCCGTCTTTAAACTAAATTCGCATAAAGTATGTTGGCTATACCTCTTAATTACCTTAAAATCAGTAATAGCAAGCCTTCCACTTTTTGCAACAGCCATTTTTGTTCTATCCTTATCACTTCTTGCTATGTAGGTTGTAATCGTCCCATTGTCTTGCTTTAAAACGCCTTCAAGTAGAGCCACATACGTTCTGTGACAAGTTTTATCTTCAAGCTGTTTTGCAAGGCTTATATGCGCTTTATCATTTTTTGCAACAACTAATAAGCCAGACGTGTTTTTATCAATTCTATGCACGATTCCCGGTCTTATAACGCCATTAATCCCCGACAGATTGTCTAAATGATATAAAAGTGCATTTACAAGAGTGTCACCACTTGTTCCATTGCCAGCGTGAACGGTTATGCCTTGTGGTTTATCAATAATTGCAATGTCATCGTCTTGATAAACAATATTTAATGGCAAATTCTTTGGCTCAATATCCAAATTTTGATTTTCTGGCAAGAATACTTCAACAACGTCATGTTCTTTAAGTATTTTGCTTGATTTGACAATCTTACCGCATACTTTAACGTTTCCCATATCGCATAGTTTTTTTATGTGCGAACGAGTTAAGTCTAATTGACTTGCTAAATAAACGTCTATTCTGTCATTTTGTGACTGGGTAATATTAAAGATTTTTATTTGCATCTTTCCCCTTAAAAACTGCGTTTTCATCTAAGAATAAAAACTGAACAATAAGCATTATAACGCCTACAACCAAAAAAGCATCTGCTAAATTAAAGATAGGAAAATTGTATTCCCCAAACGTGAAGCCTATAAAGTCTATAACGCCGTTTATACTAAGCCTATCAATAAAATTACCAAGTGTTCCACTAATTAAAAAAATCAACCCTACTTTTAGCCATTTACGTCCTTTTTTTAAGCAATAAAAATATAAAATGCTAAACACAATGAGTGCAAATATCGTTAAAATTTTGAAAAATATTTGCCCCCACGATACGTCGGCTAAAAAGCTCCAAGCAGCGCCTGTGTTTATGGTATAAGTAAAATAGAAAAAATCTTTTATTACAGGCTTAGTTTCATACATCTCTAGCGTGTGCGAAAAATGATATTTTGTAATTTGGTCAATAGCAATGAGTGACAAAAGCAAAAATGCAAAAATAATTTCAATTATTATTCGCCTTCTTCTATTAGCCCCAATTCCTTGCATAAATCCTCCAACTCTAATTTGCCCGGATTTAAAACTTCATTTAAATTAAACCCATTTTCACTAATCGTTGCCGAAATATAATCTTTAATCTTAGTTTTAGGATTAAAACTTTGATTTTCTTGGCTTATCATATCATCAATTTTTTGAATAGCTTTTTTTGCATCGCTTTCATCAGATAAAGCTACAGCTTGATTTTTTATTTCTATTGCCTTATTTATAGCCTTATCCAATGGATACTTTTCTTTTAATTTGTTAAAATATTTATCCCATTTATCGCTAAAACTTTTAAGACGTTGCATTTCAAGAACGTATTCAAGTTGTGCTTGTTCCATAATTTGTTCTGCTCTCTCTTCTGCACTTTCTAAAGCTTTGACAATAAGATTTTCTCGTTGCTTGTTTTGCTCTACTTGTTCTAATAAAGTTTTATTTTCTTTAACAAGTTCGTTAATCCTTGACCTTAAGTCAAAAATTAAGCTTTCATATTGCTCTTTATATGCTTCTATAATAGCATTTACTTGTTCTCTTTTATATTTTCTATTTTTTAATTCCAACTTAATAACTCCTGTTTTTAAGGATTAACTTTTGTCGCCCTAATTTTATCAAGCATACTGCTTTTTAAATCGTAAAGGGTGTCTGACAAATCGACTTTATATAAATGTGGTTTGTCAAGACGCTTATATTCATCCCAAAAACTCTCGAGTTCTTGACAAGTATATTCTTTAATTTGTTTTAATGAAGGCATGTCGTAAACAAGTTTTCCTTCTATAATAACGTTTGTTTGCAACTTTCTAACTTCATAATTTTCAAACGTAATTTTTTTCCATCTTTCCGTTTGGTGTGTTAAAACCAATGGTTTTGTTTGGTCAATGTCTTTTTCATTTCTTAAAAAAATGCAGTCTGCTTCTGCTTTTCCCGTTGCTTTATCATACACTCTATAAATATTTTTAAAGCCAGGGTTAGTAATTTTTACAACGTTTTCGCTTAATTTAATTTTTGGGGTTTCATTTCCTTCTTTATCTATAACTGCTGCAAGCTTATAAACGCCACCAAGCGCAGGCATATCGGCACTTGTAATAAGTTTTGTGCCAACGCCCCAAGAATTAATTTTAGCCCCTTGACTCTTTAAAGAAGTTATAGAATATTCATCTAAATCTCCAGATGCACAGATAATCGTATTTGGATAACCTGCGTCATCAAGCATTTTTCTTGCCTTTTTAGATAGGTAGGCAAGATCACCCGAATCCAATCTAATTCCTTTTGGTTTATGACCATTTGCTGATAAATAATCGAACACCTTTATAGCATTTGGTACGCCCTGACTAAGCGTATCGTAAGTATCAACCAGCAATAGTGCGTTATCCGGATAACTTTTTGCATATTCCATAAACGCAGTATATTCATCCTTAAAGTTCATAACCCAGCTGTGAGCGTGAGTTCCTGCAACAGGAATATCAAACATTTTTCCTGCAAGAACGTTTGACGTTGAATTACAGCCACCAATATATGCTGCTCTTGCACCATAAATACCTGCATCTGGAGCTTGTGCCCTGCGAAGACCAAATTCCATAACGACGTCACCTTTTGCTGCCGAACAAACTTTAGCTGCCTTTGTTGCAATAAGAGTTTGAAAGTTTACAATATTAAGTATAGCTGTTTCAATTAACTGAGCTTCTATTATAGGCGCTTTCACCGTAATTATAGGTTCACCTGGAAAAACAACCGTTCCTTCAGGTACAGCGTAAATATCGCCTGTAAACTTGAAATTTTTCAAATAATCTAAAAAGTTTTGGCTAAAAATGTTTAATCCCTTAAGATATTCTATTTCTTCATCTCCAAACCTTAAGTTTAAAACATAATCAACAACTTGCTCTAAGCCACAAGCAAGCGAATAAGTAATCATATCATTTTGACGAAAGAATACATCGAAAACTGCTATTTCATCATTCTTGCCATGATTGAGATATCCATTCATCATAGTGAGTTGATATAAGTCTGTTAGCAATGTCAAATTCCTTTGTTCCATACAATCTCCCATTTTAAAATAATATTTATCCATTATTGTACTTAGTATATCACAATTATTTTTTTTTGTAAAATATATTTAGCTTTTATATGTAATATAAATTGTTTTATTTAAAGGAACTATAATTGACTTGTAGTGTATTTTTATGTTATAATATTCGTATAAATTTTAAGGTGATGAATATGATTTGTTTTGTTATTGCATTAAAAAAAGAAGCACAAGAATTGCTAGGTAGAGCACAGAACTTAAAAGAATTTTTACTTGCAGATAAACCTTGTTATTCTTGCACTCTAAACGGGAAAGAAGTTATAATCGCAATTAGTGGCATAGGTAAAGTTAGTGCAGCCTTAACTACACAACTTTTAATTGACAAATATAGCCCTGATTTTATTTTCAACTTTGGAACTTGTGGTGGCATGAATAATAGCGTGGAAATTTTAGAGTATTACTTAATAGATAAATGTTGTCAATTTGATTTTGATTTAAGAGAACTTGATAGCGTTCCACTAGGCTATATTCAAGAATACGACACAGTATATTTTGATACTTATATAAAAGGACTTGATTTTCTTAAAACAAGCAGAGTCGCAAGTGCCGATAGGTTTACAAACGATGTTAACGACATCAATGCTATAAATGAAATTGGTTGTAGCTTAAGAGATATGGAAGCAGGTGCAATTGCCCAAGTCTGCACTTCAAACAACGTTCCCCTCGTTATGATAAAAGGCGTAAGCGACGTATATGGCAACGGCACTGCTGGGGAACAATTTTATCAAAACTTATTAACTGTTGGCAAAGGTTTTCCAGACGTTATGTTAAAAGTTTTAGATACAATTTGCAATATTAAATAAATTATAATACTAAAAAATTAAAACCCAACTATCAAAATTGATAGTTGGGTTTTTTGGAGCTTTGGAGCTGATGGCGGGACTTGAACCCGTGACCTCCGCCTTACCAAGGCGGTGCGCTACCGACTGTGCCACATCAGCATTTTTATATAATTCTCGCAAAATGCCAATATATTATATAAAATTTAATAGTATTTGTCAATTCAAAAATATGATTTATGGTAAATTTGATAAAATTTATTTTTGCTAACTAAAAATATAGGTCGCTAGCAATTTTTAATGCTAACGACCTTATAATATTTACGTTTGAAAAAGGACTATTCTTCCTCAATTTCCTCATCTTCTCCCTTTGGAGAAATTGCTATTTTCTTAACCGAAGAATCATCAATTCTCATAATTCTAACGCCTTGCGTATCCCTACCAATCTTACTGATGTCATCTGCAGCAACTCTTATTATCGTTCCGTTGTCAGTGATAACCATAATATCTTCACTTTCAGAGATAAGCTTTAAACTTGCAAGTTTTCCTGTTTTACTATTAAACACACCTGCTTTAACGCCTTTACCACCACGGCTTTGCATTCTATAGTCTTCTATATCAGAACGCTTGCCATAACCATTCTCGGTCATAGTAATAACTTCACAGCCCTCTTTAATAACGGCCATATCAACTACAATGTCGCCACTATTTAGCGTCATACTCTTAACGCCTTGCGTATCTCTACCCATTGGGCGAACGTCTTCTTCACTAAATCTTATACACTTGCCTTCGCGTGACGCTATGATAATTTGGTCATTACCGGTTGAAAGTTGAACAGAAATAAGTTCGTCACCTTCAACTATGCTGATAGCAATCTTACCAGTTTTTCTGATGCTAGCAAATTCTGATAATGCCGTCTTTTTAATAAGACCATTTTGAGTTGCCATGACGATATAGCCTTCAGTATCGGCTTTTAGTGGTATCATTGCCCTTACTTTTTCGCCATCAGCTAGTTGTAATAAGTTAACAATAGCCCTTCCACGAGCCGTTCTTTGTCCTTCTGGGACCATGTAGCCTTTTATACTATAAACTTTACCCATGTCTGTAAAGAATAGAATATCATCGTGGGTAGAAGTGACAAACATATTGTCAATAAAATCTTCTTCTTTTGGTTTATGTGCAGTGACTCCCTTACCACCTCTCCTTTGAGTTCTATATTCAGCAACAGGAACACGTTTAACATAACCAAAGTGAGTTAAACTTACAACTACGTCTTCAACAGGAATCATGTCTGCAATATCTATTTCACCATAATCATAAGAAAGTTCTGTCTTTCTTGGTGAAGGATATTTTTCTTTAATATATTCCATATCAGCACGAATAATAGCCTTAACTCTTTCTGGACTAGAAAGAATATCTTTTAAGTCTGCAATAATATTTGCAAGTTCAACAAGTTCTTCATTTAGTTTTTCAACTTCCATACTAGTCAAACGTTGCAATCTCATTTCTAGTATCGCATTTGCTTGCTTGTCTGAAAGTTCAAACTCTTGAATTAAAGCCTCGCATGCACTATTTTTATCAGCAGAATGACGAATTATTTCAATTACTCTATCAATGTTTGCAAGCGCTATTACCAAGCCCCTAACAATATGTTCTCTTTCTTCAGTTTTAGCAAGGTCATATTTCGTGCGACGAACGATAACGTCTTCTTGATGTTTAATGTAATGCTCTAAAATTTCTTTAAGTCCAAGAACCTTTGGTTCGCCATCAACAAGAGCAAGGAAGGTAATACCATCTTTAACTTGTAAATTTGTATGTTTATAAAGCGTATTAAGCACAACTTGTGCATTAGCATCTTTTTTAAGGTCGATAACCATACGCATGCCGTGTCTATCAGACTCGTCTTTAATATCGCTTACGCCTTCTATCCTCTTATCTTTAACCATATCTGCAATATTCTTGATAAGAAGCGCTTTATTTACTTGATAAGGAAGTTCTGTGACAACAATTCTTTCTCTCGTTCCATTATTAAATTCTTCAATTTCGCACTTTGCACGAAGAACAAAGCCACCTTTACCAGTTCTATATGCTTGTTTAATGCCTGCTCTACCCATCAAAACGCCACCTGTTGGATAGTCAGGTGCTGGAATATATTCCATTAATTCTTCAATGGTAATTTCAGGATTGTCCATTATAGCAATACATGCGTTTAAGCATTCTGCTAAGTTATGTGGTGGAATATTCGTTGCCATACCAACAGCAATGCCATCTGCACCATTAACTAAAATGTTAGGTATTCTTGAAGGTAAAACAACTGGTTGCATTTCAGTATCGTCAAAGTTTGGATAAAAATCAACCGTGTTTTTATCAATTTCTCTAAGCATTTCGTTAGCGAGCTTGCTTAGTCTTGCTTCGGTATATCTATAAGCAGCGGCAGGGTCACCATCGACAGAACCAAAGTTGCCGTGACCATCAACCAATGGAAAGTTAATAGAAAAGTTTTGTGCAAGCCTAACGAGAGCATCATAAACAGAGCTATCGCCGTGTGGGTGATATTTACCTAAAACTTCACCTACGATTTTAGCACACTTTTTAAATGCTTTATCACTTGTAAGACCCATATCGTGCATAGCATAGAGAATACGTCTGTGAACAGGCTTTAAGCCGTCTCTTACGTCAGGGATGGCACGAGAAACGTTAACTGCCATAGCGTAGGCAATAAACGATTTTTTAACTTCATTATTAACTTCTATATTTATAAGCTTTGTTTTTTCTAAAGTCGCTCTAAATTCAGCAGATAATTCTGCACTAATATCTTTTTTAGCCATGTTTTACCCCCCCAACTAAATATCCAAATCTGTCACAAGTTTTGCATTCTGTTCAATAAATGCACGCCTTAACTCTGGATTGTCGCCCATAAGCGTTGTAAACGTTTCGTTTGCTTCTAAAACGTCTTCCATTGTCACTCTTAACATTGTTCTCGTTTCAGGATTCATCGTTGTTTCCCAAAGCTGTTCTGGGTCCATTTCACCAAGACCTTTATATCTTTGAATATCGCACTTGCCAACTTCAGCAAGGTAGTCTTGTAATTCTTTATCAGTATAACAATATTTGTCAACCTTATTTTTAGTTGCCTTATATAGTGGTGGTTGAGCAATATATACGTGCCCTTTTTCAACGAGTGGACGCATAAATCTAAATAAGAACGTAAGAAGTAAAATCCTAATATGGCTTCCGTCAACGTCGGCGTCGGTCATGCATATAATTCTACTATATCTAAGTTTGCTTTCATCAAAATCGTCGTGAATACCACAACCGAAAGCAGTTATCATACTTTTTATTTCTTCATTTTCTAATACTCTATTAAGTCTAGCTTTTTCAACGTTTAATATCTTACCTCTAAGTGGTAAAATGGCTTGGAAACGCCTATCTCTACCTTGTTTTGCACTTCCACCAGCAGAATCACCTTCTACAATGAATATTTCACAAAATTCCGGATTTTTATCTGAGCAGTCTGCAAGTTTGCCTGGAAGCGTTGTAGATTCAAGCGCACCTTTACGTCTTGTATTTTCTCTAGCAAGTCTTGCCGCCTCTCTTGCACGTTGCGCAGTTATGCATTTTAAAAGAACTTCTCTTGCTTTTGCTGGGTTTTCTTCCATAAAAGCACCAAAATGTTCGTTCATCGCCTTTGTCACATAGTTTCTCATCTCACTATTGCCGAGTTTAGTTTTAGTTTGACCCTCAAACTGTGGCTCAGTAAGTTTAACCGAAATAACTGCAACAATTCCTTCTCTACAGTCGTCAGAAGAAACTTTTTCTTCGCCCTTAAAAACGTTCAACTTCTTGCCGTATTCGTTTATAATTCTGCTTAAAGACGCCTTAAAACCTTCAAGGTGCGTACCACCTTCTTCGGTGTTAATATTGTTTGCAAATGCATAAATAATTTCGTTATACGTTTCGGTATATTGAAGAGCAACTTCAACTTCTGTATCGCCATAAAAAACATCAAAATATACAGGCTTATCAAAAAGAGGTCCTTTGTTTTTACTTAAGTCTTCAACAAAATGCGCTATACCACCTTCATAATAGAAAGTATCTTCTCTTTCTTTGTCAGCTCTTTTATCGATAATTTTAATTGTTAGCCCTTTATTTAAATACGCAAGTTCTCTTAAACGAATTTTAATAGTTTCATAATTGAACTCAGTTGTTTCAAATATTTCGTCATCTGGCATAAACGTCACCCAAGTGCCAGTAAAATCAGCCGACCCAACAACTTTAAGTGGGGCTTGAGGAATACCTCTATTATAGGTTTGTTTATGATGTTTTCCATCTTGAAAAACTTCTACGTCAAGCCATTCAGAAAGTGCATTAACAACAGACAAACCAACGCCATGCAAACCACCGGAGATTTTATATCCCCCACCACCAAATTTGCCACCTGCGTGTAATTTGGTTAAAACAACTTCAACGGCTGAAATTCCTTCCGTGTGGTGAATCGCCGTAGGAATACCACGACCATTATCTTTAACAGTACAAGAGCCATCTTCGTTTATTTGCACAATAATAGTATCGCAATAACCATTGTTAGCTTCGTCAACAGAGTTGTCAACTATTTCTTGCACCAAATGATGAAGGCCACGCACGTCTGTTGAGCCAATATACATGCCTGGTCTTTTTCTTACAGGGTCAAGACCTTCTAAAACTTGAATTTGACTTTCGCCATAGTTGTTTTGAACTTTTTTATTGTCTTCCATTTCACACCTAAAAAACTAAATTTCAAATTAATTATAAAAGAGCCAATAAAAATTAATCTCGTTATTTTTTAACATGCTTTTTTATATGAGAATTTGATATCAATATTATATCAAAAATTAATTTTTATTTCAAGTAATTTTGCCTATTATTA
>JAZKZI010000059.1:0-7086 GCA_045612585.1 Christensenellaceae bacterium
CAACCAAATAACCATAATAATATTTATCGTCTTCACTAACGCTTGCCACAAAACAACCTTGCTCGTCATCGCAATCTAAATTGCCTAAAACGTTTCCACTTTTATGCAAGGTTATATCGTGCATTAAAATTTTTATTTGACCGTTTTTGTTTTCAAAAGCATATGCGTGTAAATTAGAATTTTTTATCGTTTCAAATCTAAAACGCCCTATTCTTAAAACCTTTAAGTATATAAATGCACGATAGCACATAAAATATGCCGTTGTAAAACACGGTTTATTTTGCTCGGCACTTGCTTCGCTTATACAAGTGTCCAACTGACAATGTGATGCAATACAGATTTCCCTTTCAATTCCCCTATTTTCTAAAACCTTAAAACTAAAAGGAATATGTGCCATTATAGGAAAGACAGAAAAAAGGTCATAGGCAAGCGTACTTTTAGCATCTTTTGGTGGCTTTGGCAAAGTAAAGCCATTAAAAATACGCTTTTTCTCTATTTCTAAAAATAATAAATGATATAAAATTTTTGCAAGCAAACATAAGTTTTTATCTTCTCTTATTAAGCAAACTGCATCAAGTAAAATATTATAATTCTTTGGCAAAACGCCGTATTCATCTTGAATTTTTTTAACAAATTCGGTTGATATAAAATATGGAACTTCTGGTTCTAAAAGAGCTTTATTATAGGCATCTATCCAAAATTTGTTTGAAAAATCTATACTTATATTAAGTTCTTTTGCCAAACTTTCCATAGCTACCCCCATTATACAAAAATAGTTTAACATAAAAACGATTAAATTGCAATATCTTTTGTGTATTTTTCTGATATTTTTTAGCAAAGCAAATATAACGTTTTTTCCAAAAAAACACCTTGTAAATCCAGCCGTTTTAATATGCAATTTACTTGACAATTATATAAAATATGATATACTGATATAGAAAAATAAAGCTATATGTTTGATAGTTTATTTTATAAAAAAATTAAAAGATTTGGGTAAAATAATGCCAATATTTGACACAAAAGTACAAAGATTAAAGTATAAAGTTTTAAAAGAAGTGGCACGCTTTGCGTGGGAAGGAACTTTAACTGAAAATATCGTTAATATTCCACAAATCATAGTTCCAGGCAAAAAGGCTACTATGCGCTGTTGTATTTATAAAGAACAAGCAATCGTTAACGAAAGGGTTAAACTTGCTATCGGTGGCGATAAAAACAACAAAAACGTTATTGAAGTTATTGACATTGCTTGTGATGAATGCCCAATGGGTGGATATGAAGTGACCGATGCTTGCCGTGGATGCTTGGCAAGGCGTTGCATAGGCGTTTGCAAAAAAGGCGCAATTACCGTAGACGCCAACCAAAAAGTTCATATTGATAAAGAAAAATGCATTGAATGTGGGCTTTGCGCAAAGGTTTGCCCTTATAGTGCAATAGTTAACCACAAACGCCCTTGCGAAAAGGCGTGCAAAGTTAAAGCCATTTCCATGGATGAAAATAAGGCTGCAAAAATTGATGATGAAAAGTGCATAGCGTGTGGCGCTTGCGTTTATCAATGCCCTTGGGGAGCTATTAACGATAAATCTTATATATTAAACGTTATAGACCTTATCAAAAATAGCGAAAACAACACTAAATACCCAGTATACGCAGTTGTTGCACCTGCTATTGCCAGCCAATTTGTTTATGCTGAGCTCGGCCAAGTGCTTAAAGGCATAAAGGTTTTAGGTTTTTATGATATTATAGAGGCTGCACTCGGTGCTGATATAGTTGCACTATCAGAAGCAAAAGAACTTGCAGAAAAAGGATTTTTAACAAGTTCATGTTGCCCTGCATTCGTGTCTTACGTTAAAAAGCAATTCCCTGACCTAGCGCCTTACATTTCACACAACCTATCGCCTATGGCAACCATTTCTAAAAAGATTAAAGAAAATAATCCCAACGCAAAAGTTGTTTTCATTGGACCTTGCACGGCAAAGAAAATGGAAATTAAAAAAGAAGAAGTTGCACCTTACGTTGACGTGGTTATTACTTTTGAAGAATTACAAGCGCTTTTTGATAGCCGTGATATTCTCCTTGCTAATTTAGAGAGCGAAAGCATCAAAAACGCATCATACTATGGCAGGATATTTGCAAGAAACTGTGGACTTTCTGAAGCAGTTGCAGAAGGCTTAAAAGAAAAAGGTATTGATAACTTTGACCTTAAGGCCGTGCCTTGCGATGGCATTGAAGCGTGCAGAGTTGCACTCTTAAAAGCATCAAAGAAAATGCTTGACGGCAACTTTATAGAAGGTATGGCGTGCATGGGTGGTTGTATCGGTGGCGCAGGCTGTTTAACTCACGGCGATACAAATAAGATTAGGATTGATAAACACGGAAAAACAGGTTTTACTGCTATATCAGATGCAGTAAGCGCAATGGACGAAGACTAATTTGCATACGTGGGCATATTGCCACGTAATAACGATTTAAAACACAAAAGCGAGAGCAAAATTGCCCTCGCTTTTTATTTTGTTTTTTCTAAGGCTTTGTCAAAGAACGTAAGCCGTTAAATAAGTCCTATCATTAGGTTGCAAGAAAGTACAATAAGTACGAGTGCGATAGGATACGTTGATGCATATGCACCAGCAACGTCGTCCGTTTCAGCAGTTGCAATGAGTGAGCCAAGTGCAGGTGTACTTGTCATGCCACCTGTGATTGAACCAAGGTTGTTAAGGAGTGGCATTTTAAGGAGTTTGCCACCGATAAAGTAGCCTATAATCATAGGCGCAAGTGTCATTGCAGCACCACCGAGTAAGCCCCAAACAATAATTCCTGCATCGCCCTTGATTGCATCGATAAGGCTAACGCCACCTTCAACACCAGCACCGATTAAGAATAACATTAAGCCTAATTCTTTTAGTGCTTTAAGTGTTGTTTCAGGAATTTCAAGTGAAAGTTTTCCAATTCTGCCAAAGTGACCGAAAACTAAGCACATAATTAAAACGCCACCTGTTGTGCCAAGTGAGAACACTGCACCAGCGAATAGTGGAATTTTGATTGCGCCAAGAATAAGACCACTTACAACTGCAAGTGCAAGTGCTGTAAAGCCGAAATCATCACACTTAAAGAGCTTTGATTTATCAATAGTTTTTTCTGCTTGTTCAATTGCGTCTGGTTTTAAGAAACTTCTTTCTTTTGCCATATCGCTCTTTAAGATTTTTGGCATAAGCTGAACAAAGAGTACAACGCCGATAACACCAAATGGATATGCGATTGCGTGACCGATTGTAACTAATGTATCAACTTCGCCCTTAATTTTCATTGCTTCGATAGCAGCAGAATAACCTGGAGTTGATGTCAATGCGCCAGATAAAACACCTGACCAGAAATCTGAGCCATAAGGTGAAATAAATACAAATAAAACAGCAACAGCAGTGCCTACTAGAATAATAGCAATACCTAAGAATATGTACGTCTTAAAGTTCTTTTTTAGGTCTCTAAAGAACTTAGGACCAGCGATAAAACCAACAGAGCCAACGAATAAAACTAAACCGATATTAGAAATAGCAGATTTATAATATCCTGTAATTTTAGATGCCCCATCAAGGTGCAACACCCCTAAAATAGGCAAATCTTTTGGAATATAAGTGCACAAAACACCAAAAGCGATTGCAACTAAGAATACGCCAGCCGTACCTAAAGAAACGCCTTTAATATTTATTCTACCTAACATATAGCCAAGTGCTGTTATAACGAATATACCGAAAAGCATTGCAGAAAGTCCAAACACACTATCAACGCCATCTTTATGGGTTGTTGCATTATAACCACACCAAGCAAAAACGCCACCTACAATAACGATTGCAAGCACAATCCAGAGCCATTTAAGGCTCTTTTTATTTTGTTTTTCTAACATAATTTTCTCCTACGTAATATATATATGCAATTAATATTACAAACAAGTTGGGCATTAAACAACGCCCAACAAAGTTTATGTAATCTATTATAATTTAAGAATTAGAAACAAGTTGCAGTAGGCTCGGCCAAACAAAAGGATAAGATAAACCTTTTTGGTTATCGAAGTCTTTTGTTTGGACAGTAAACGACCTGCAACGAAGTTTATAAACCTTATTAATTTAGGGATTAGAAACAAGTTAGGCTAGGCTCGTGCAAACGAGAAGATTTGATAGAACGTCTGTTCATCAAAGTTTCGAGTTCGCACAGAAACAAAGTATAACGCCGTTTATAAGCCTTAAATTGCTGGTTGTTTTGTATAATTTGGTAAAAGTTGTGGAGAAAGTTTTGTTGGGTTAAGACCTGCCTTTTTAAGTTCAGCATCGAATTCTTTAACGTGAGCTAAAGTCATTTCCTTAACTTCAATATCTTTATAAATCTTACCAACGCTCTTACCTGCATTTCTACCGAATACGATAATATCAAGAAGGCTGTTGCCCATAAGTCTGTTTCTGCCGTGGATACCCCCAACTGCTTCGCCTGCAACGAAAAGGTTTGGAACAGTTGTGCTCATACCATCAGCACTGATGTCTAAACCACCGTTTTGGTAGTGAAGTGTTGGATATACAAGGATTGGTTCTTTTCTAATATCGATACCATACTTAATGAACATTCTAAGCATTGCAGGAATTCTCTTTTCGATTGTTCCTTCGCCGTGAATGATGTCGATCATTGGTGTATCAAGCCATACGCCTTCGCCATCAGTAGTTTTGATGCCGTTGTCACGCTTTTTACATTCTCTAATGATAGAAGATGCCGTCACGTCTCTTGTTTCAAGAGAGTAAACGAACGCCTTACCATCTTTATTAACGAGTTGTGCGCCGAGTGAACGAACTTTTTCAGTAACTAATGCACCGAAGATTTGTGTTGGTTCAGCAACGCCTGTTGGGTGATATTGAAGAGTGTCTGCATAAAGTAATTTTGCACCTGCTCTATAGCCTAAAACTAAGCCGTCAGCAGTTGCGCCATAGTGGTTAGAAGTTGGGAAACCTTGATAGTGAAGTCTGCCTGCACCACCTGTTGCAATAACAACAGTTTTAGCTTTTGCAACGTAGATATCTTTTGTTTCCATGTTCATAAGAACAGCACCACATGCCTTGCCTTCTGTATCTTTGATGATTTCGATAGCAGAAGTAAAGTCAACAACAGGAATACCCCTATTTAATACTTCATCACGAAGTGTTCTCATAATTTCAGCACCAGAGTAGTCTTTACAAGCGTGCATTCTCTTTCTAGACGTGCCACCACCGTGAGTTGTTATCATTGTGCCGTCTGCATCTTTATCGAACATAACGCCAAGGTCGTTAAGCCATCTAATAGCATCTGGAGCTTCTGTAACGAGTTTATAAAGTAGTTCGTGTTTAGCAGCAAAGTGACCACCACCGAAAGCATCGAGATAGTGTGTTGCTGGTGAATCGTTTGGCTTATCAGCAGCTTGAATACCACCTTCAGCCATCATTGTGTTAGCATCGCCGATACGAAGTTTTGTGACCATCATAACCTTTGCACCAGCATTATCAGCTTCGATAGCACAAGCAGAGCCAGAGCCACCACCACCGATAACTAAAACGTCAACGTCATAGTCAGGCTTAGATAGGTCGATATCCATATCTAATACTCTTGATTTACCTTGTAAAAGGTCAGCAAGTTCATGTAAAACTTTGCCACCCTTGTTTTGACCTACTTTTAATTCTTCATAAGCGCTTTCGATATAGTCAGGGTGATTTTCTTTTAATACTGTTTGCTTTTCTTCAGCACTCATTCTTGCAAACAAGTTATTTAATCTTTCTTGTCTTGAAGCTTCAACTTTCTTTATTGATTCTAATTGTTCAGCTGTGTAATTATAATCGTACATAATCTCTCCCCTCCTTACTTTTCGATATCTCTATTGTTATAGAGCTCTTTAAGTTCTTCAATAGGTTTATTCATAAGTGTTTCGATGATTTCTTTATAAACGCCTTCATCAATTTCTTTTACTCTATCTAAAACGTGTTGTGACTTAGGTGCTAAATACTTGCCGTAAATTCTTCTAGATAGTTCTGCAACTTGTGGGTGAGAAATACCTGCAGGGCAACGTGAAGAGCAAACACCACACATTACGCAGTCAAATGATTCTTCTGCACAGCTCGCATAGTCGCCACGTTGAGCGTATGCTATGTATTGCATAACGTTAAGACCTTGTGTACAAGCCTTTGTACAAGCATTACAGCCGATACAAGCATATATTTCTGGGTAAAGTTGCATCATAATCATTTCTGACGTCTTAATCTTTTCAATGTCGTAAACTTGTTTTACAAGTGGGAAGAAAGGAAGAGTTGCAACGTACATATCGTTTTCAACCTTTTGTTGACAAGCAAGACAAGCATGCAATTCTCTGTCACCCTTAATGCGATAAATTGTTGAGCAAGCACCACAGAATCCGTTTCTGCAACCACAGCCACGAACGAGTTGATAGCCAGCGTACTCTAAAGCCTTCATAATTGTTAAACTTTCTGGCACTTCATATTTTTTGCCGAAAAAATAAACGTTAACTTTGTTTTCCATTTTTAATCTCCTTAATTAATATTCATCAGGAAGTGCATCTAATTGGTCCATTCTAAATACTGGTCCATCTTTGCACACATATTTAGAGCCTACATTACAGCGTCCACATTTGCCGATACCACATTTCATTCTAAGTTCAAGCGTTGTGAAAACTTGCTTTTTATCAAAGCCGAGTTCACTTAAACCTTGAAGCGTGAACTTAATCATTATTGGTGGGCCACATAAAACTGCTGTTTTTGTTGGTTCAAATCCAAGTTCTTTTACGTATGTTGGAACAAAGCCAACGTGACCGTCCCAACCTTCTTGTTCTCTATCTATGGTAAGATGAACGTTAATACTGCTATCTGCCTTCCATTCGTCTATGATTTCCTTAAAGAAAACTAAATCATCTTTACTTCTTGAGCCATAAACGATATCAACCTTGCCATAATTTGCTCTGTTATCTCTAACGTAATTGATAACTGAGCGAACAGGTGCTAAACCGATACCACCTGCAATAAAGAGCATGTCTTGTCCCTTAAACTCTGTTTCTACAGGGAAGCCGTTGCC
>JAZKZI010000060.1:0-15284 GCA_045612585.1 Christensenellaceae bacterium
TGGAATAAACTTAATAAGTGAGCCTACACGCAAAACACCCATAAGGATAAGTATAAGTCCTGCCATAATGGTGGCAAGGAAAAGCCCCTCAAAGCCTTGGGCAACAATAATGCCTGCAACTATGGTTGCAAATGCTGCCGTTGGACCTGTAATGTTTACCCTACTGCCCCCAAAAAGCGCCGTCACAAACCCAGCAATAATAGCAGTGAAAAGCCCCATTTTAGGCGTTGCATTAGATGCTATTGCAAGCGCAATTGAAAGTGGCAAAGCAATTATTGCGACTATAACGCCGGCAATTATATCCGAAACGTAATCTCTTGACTTATAACCCTTAAATGCCGAAAAGGTTTTTGGCTGAAACAATTTCATTTTCTTTCTCCTTTTGTTCTAAAATATTATATACCTATTTCCCTTAAAATGCAATTAAAAAAGGCCATCTGTGACAGCCTTTTTTTAATTGCAATTGTTTATAAACGATTAATTATCAACGTCAAAACTTTCTAAAACCGACTTTGATTTTATAGGTTTACTGTCGCCGTGTTTTACAAAAGCCATTGTAATAAATGCTAACGCCACACAAACGCAAGCGTAAGGGAAAAGTGGCAACATGTTTCCAGCAAGGTCCATAATAGCACCTGATAAAATAGGTGTTAAAACCTGCGCAGACATGCTTGCAGCATAATACCAGCCTGTATATTTACCCACGTCCCCACCTTTTGCAAGTTCAACAACCATAGGAAAACTGTTAACGTTTATGGTTGCCCAACCTATTCCTGCCAAAGCAAACAAAAGGTACATAATAAGAGCACTGCTATTTGCCGAAACAAATATTGCAAAGAAGAAAGAGAGCGCAAGCATAATAACGCCTGCTAAAATAGTCTTTTTTCTACCCACTTTGGTTGCAATTATGCCCACTGGAAGATAAGAAATAATTGCAGCGCCTTGCGCTATCAACAAGGTTAAATCATAATTTTGTTTTAAGACCTTGTCTGCATAAAGCGAATATTTAGAAGTAATGGCATTATAACCCATATACCAAAGCGCAACAGAAGAAAGAATTAAGAGCAAGGACTTTAACTCTTTTTTTGAAAGTTTTTTCTTGCTTGTTTGGTCGTCTTCAACTTGTTGGTCATGCTCTGGGTAATATTTTTCAGTATCAATTAACATTTGTTCAGCCCACTTGTTTTCCTTTACGGTCAAACAAAAAATTATTAAGCCCACCAAAAGCACGCCACACACAACAAGGTAATATGGCATAAGATTATGCATAGTGTCTTCGCCCACCTTAATAACCAAACCAAGCCCAAGAACAACAAGCCCACCGACCGTTCCAACAAGGTTAATAATTGCATTACCTTTTGAACGCAAAGGTTTACACGTCACGTCTGGCATAAGCGCAACTGCTGGCGAACGAAAAGTCGCCACAGCAAGCAAGGTCATAAATAACACTGCGATAAAAAGCCAAACGTCATTAATAATTGGCAAAAAAATGAAAAAAACTATTGCCAAAATCGTTCCAAACAATATAAAAATAGTGCGCTTTCCAAGTTTTGAATTGGTTTTATCCGAAATTGCCCCAAAAAGCGGAAGCAAAAACACTGCAAGCACGTTGTCTATCGCCATTATCACACCCGAAAGCGTTTGCGTCATATTAAATTTGTAAGTAAGTATTAAAGGAATAGTTTTATCATACGCCTGCCAAAAAGCAGTTATAATGAAAAACGCAAAACCCACGCATATAACGCGCTTATAATTAAGTTTCATTAGTAAATCTCCTTTACAAAACATTATATAATAAAACACCCAAAAAAGCAATAAAAAAGGCCGTTTGTGACAGCCTTTTTATTAAACATTTTCCACTCTTATTTTTTTATTTAGTTATGCCGTATCCGTTTGTGACGGGGTCTAAAAACAACGGAATTTTCGGTGGATAGAAAGTGAACACAAAAAACAGTATTAAAATACAAACTAAGATTAAAAGCGCAAGCCACTTTAACCACCATTTGCAACTTAATCTATTAAATAAAAACAGTTCAACTAAATATCCAACAATTACCGATACAAAAAATATAGCGATATTTATTACTGCTGATAACTCCCCAAAAGAGCCACTTAAAGTATAGAATAAAACAGGTATTAAAAGCGTGCCGATATTAATGCCGATTAATTTAACCACCCAAAAGCACGGATAATCGTTTTTAGAGAAAAAACTTTGTATTATCGCAAAAATAAAGGCTGGCACGAAAACAAGTTTCATATGCTCGAAAGTCGATTCGTTTACAGCCGAAATGGGCGCAAAAATTTTAACGCCTGTCCACTCGTAAAAAAAGTGCAAAAGTGTGCCTAAAACGGCAGTGAAAGTAAGCCCTACAAATTGCCAAACAAACAAATTCTTTTTCATAAATTCTACCCTTTATAATTTTATTCTTTAAAGACAAAAGATATAACTTTTTATGATAACTTAAAAATTTCGCTTGCTTGTTTTAATTTATGGTGTTATAATAAAAAACAATAATAGATAAAAGTTTTAGGAGATTAAATATGAAAAGCAACTATTATCTTAACATAAACGGCAAATATGGTATGGGCGCATACGCTCAACCAGACTATCCAACCCTTACTGACCTGCTTGAATCAATGGACAGGCTTGGAATTTGGCAAACTGTTGCATATCACCTTAACGCACGTGACTTGCACCCAGTTTTCGGCAACAGATTTCTTCTTGAAGATATCGAAAAAACACCAGGCGCAAAAGAAAGAATTATTCCAGCGTTTTGCGCTAACCCAGCAATGCTTGTTGGCAAAGGCGAAATGGAAGCACTTGAAAAATGTTTAGGTGACGGCGTTGGTGGATGCGTTATCATCTTCCCTGTGACAAACCGTTTCCGTATGGTTGAATATCGCCCTGTTTTTGAAAGAATTAGAAAATATAAACCTGTTATTATGGTTGACGTCACTGAAATGACTGCAAACGACGTTGAAGACCTTGCAAATTTAGCGCCAGACTTCCCAGACCTAAACTTTGTTGTTAAAGAAGTTATGTGGTGGCAATATTCTCGTATTTTAGATATTATGAGAAGAACTAAAAACATTTACTGCGATATTTCTTGGTTGCACACTAGAGACGCTATTAAAATTTTGTGTGATGAAACTGATTACAGCCGTGTTGTTTTCGGCGCTGGTTTCCGTTCACACTGTGCTGCTGCTATCGGTGGCTTAGCGTGGGCTAATATTCCACAAAAACAAAAAGACCTTATCGCTTGGGATAACTTTGTGGCACTTTTAAGTGGAAAGACCAAAGAACATGCAATTAACAATAAAAAACAAATAGAAGATAAAATCAACAACCGTTTTTGGCGTGAATTTATCAATGGCAGACCTCTTAAAGACGTGCTTGTTATTGATGCCCACACCCATATCGGTCCATTTACCCGTAGTTGGTATTTGCTTGAAAATGAAATTGAAGACCAAGTTGCAACCTTTAAGAAAGAAATGGAACAATTCGGAATTGACAAAATGCTTTCTCAACCAGAAACAGCGCTTTTCGGCACACCTATCGAAGGCAACCGTATGGTTGAAAGGGCTATTGACGATAAAGAACGCTTTAAAGGCAACCTTGTTGTAAACCCAATTTATTCTGAACTTTACACAGAAGAATTGCTTGACTCATTCTTTAAGGGTGGATATTTCCACGGCTTTAAGTTAATGCCACAATATTTAGGTATTAACGCTAGTGACGAAAGATTTGCACCAGCATATGAATATGCAAACAAACACTCATTGCACATTTTATTCCACTCATTTGACGATGGCGACTGTGGAACACCTGAAAAGATTGCAGAAGTTGCTGTAAAATATCCAAACGCAAATATGATTATCGGTCATACCGGTGGTGGCACAAGAGGTCGTCGCCAAGCCGAAAAAGTTGCACAGGACCCACGCTTTAACAACTGCTACTTTGAATTCTGTGGAAGTTTCACAACCGATATCCGTTGGGAAGATACTCTTAAATATATCGACTATCGCCGTGTTGTATTTGGAACAGACACCGTTGTTCACGACATTGCTTGGGAACTTGGAAGACTTTTATCACTTGATATTCCTGAATATCAAATTGAAGAAATTCTTGGCAACAACATGCAAAGAATTTTAGATAAAGCAAACCTTCCTAAATAATAAAACAAATATATTTAATAAAACAAAAACCCACTCGCCGAAATTTGGTGAGTGGGTTTTTTCCTTTATTTTTTATCTATTTCTTAGTAGGATATGTATATTTCATTACTTTATATGAATATTCATCTTCGGTAATGTCTTCTGCAAGTCTAAAAATTACATAATCTACACCTTTCTTGCTGTCGTAACTTGTAGTCACTATTGAAGAGTTTTCAGCAAACTCTTCCACAAAATCTTCGCCTGCACAGAACACAAGTTTTTCCATTTTAGCTTTTTTGCTAACAGCAACAAAATCGCCATATAAAACTGCTGTTTCCTTTGAATCAAGATCATAGGTTTTTGTATTTTTCGTGTTTGTATCAAACATGCAAATTCTATTTACGTAATAGTTTTGGTTATTTTGTACGTAAATAATTTTGCTATCGTATTTGCTAACTCCTTGCACGTATTCAATCTTGCTCATAGCCCCATTCTTTTCCAAGTCGAAAAGGTATAATTCTTCTCCCTCTTTTACGTATGCATAAGAACCTACAATATTCATGTTGTACGCTTGTTCAGAAGGTATAACCATCAATTTTTCATTTTCTTTAAAAATATGAACGTCGCCCACAGCGTCAGTAATATGAGAATACTTTTCATCAATTACTTCAAACCTCTTAGCACCTGGAACAATATCTTGTAAATCTACGTAAATATCGCCGTCTTTTTTAAATGATTGTGCATATTGCGCCATGTCAATCTTTTTGTTTTCGATTTTATGTACGCTTAACACTGCCATTTTGTCTGAAGAATATTGCACACTGCTTACAGAATAATTAAAGTCTTTTAATACCTTCACATTGTTATTGCTTACGTTATAAGAATAGGTTGTCAACTCATATTTACCACCATTATAGATATAATCGTAATCTTTAGCATCTTCTGCAAGCATTCTTTCCGTTTGCACGAAGACGGTGTCGTCTATAAACCAACGTCTACCTTGCCTTTCATCTGCTGACCAACCGAACATCTCGGTAAGGTTGCATGTTCTAACGTATTTACCTTCTTTATCGAACACGTTATAAATATTACTATATTCAAAACCACCATCAACAGATTGAACATAGTTGTCGCCCATTTTTACATAACTATCACTATATGTCAAGATTTTTGCAAAAGGATTATTTTCCGTTTTCACCTTTCCATTCACGTCCACGTAAATGCGTGCCAAATTTGACGCATCAACAAAGGTATGGTTTGTGGTGTTTATAGCACCATCGCTGTAAACTGAAGTATTACCGTTTACATACACCGAATAATTTTCTTCAGATTGGTCATACCATGCAAATAAACCGTTGTCAATAATCGCAATTTCATTTTTAGATGAACAAATCTCTTCATCTTTTTCAACGTCTATCACCTTATATTTGCCATAGCTGTCACGCACGCAAACATATTTACCATTAGAACCACACCAATCATACCTCGTCGTGCTTGATAATGTGTTAATCTTGTCGATAGAGAAAGAATATCCTCCTTTTAATTCTGGAAGCAAATTGCTGATTTTTGCACAGCCCGTAATTCCAATACCAAGAACTACTACCATTGCAATCGCCAACACACTTTTTACAAACTTTTTCATTTTTAGTACTCCTTTTTGTTTTTTTCATCATTGTATGAAAAATTTTGATGAGTTTATTATATCCCTATTATTAAATATTGTCAAGAATTAATTAGTTTTTTTTCGCAATTAACCTGTCAATCCTTTTGTATGTCATTATTTATTTCAATCCCAACATTTTTTACCTCTACTTTACTTTGCTACTTAGATTTTCGTACAAGTCCCCATACAAGCCACAAAAAACACAACCACCCACCGAAATCGGTGGGTGGTTTTATTTTGTTTTTTAATAAATTATGAAAGTGTTATTGTCGGTGGCAAGGAATTGATACCAAATGGTACAATATGACCTGAGTCGTTTGTTCCATAAACGTAGATAAGTGAATAATCTTCATTTTCACCATACGTATACTTGATTTCAAGTTCATAATTAGGAATGATAATTGTAAGGTCTTCATAGGTGCTAGAAACACCTTGATTTTCCAACAAGGAAATGCTTATTGTCCAATATATAGAATTATCATCATAAGCATTTGCATTGTTATCCTCACCTGTATAATTTACGCTTGGATTTAACTTGTCTTCAAAATGATGAACACTTCTAATACCATCATTAAACGTTATAGAAAGTTTAATGTTTTCATCTTCGTAAGTCAACGTTCTATTACCAAAACCCCTATAAAGCGTTTCATTATCAGAGAAGACAATTTCTTCATAATAATAACATTCAGCATATAACAACCTTGTTATGTATGCTTCGCCCAAACCATGCGTGCGACTGGTTAGTTCCTGCTTCGTGCCGTTAAATATAAGTTTTGTGTTGCCAATTGGACAAATTCTATCTAAAATTGCAGTAAGGTCATCAAACTCTTTCATTTGGCTTGCAATTTCAACAACGTTTACATCACTAATATAAGGAATTACTCCACTGTTATCAATATACTCTTTGCTTATATTTAAAACAACTTTTATGTTTGTTTCATAATAGTCGCCACCCAAACTAATCTCTCTTACCTCTTGTCCTGTAATTTGCTTTACAAGGTTTAAGAAATCATCGTTAATTTCAAACGTTGTCGCCATATTTGTTTCTTTTTTAGTAAGCATGCCATTATTAAAATCAAAGTTTAGAAAGAACTCATTTTCGGCAGGGTGAGGCTCGCCGTATTCAATTATATATTTATTAGAATTTATCGCTTCAGAAAGCCATGCCGCAGAATCGTTCCATTGCATATTGCTAACAATCCTTTCCATAACTTGTTCAGAAGCATTAAACTTAATTTTTTCTACTCTGTTTGACTCTGCGCTCATCAAATCTTTAATATAAAAAGAATCAAACTCAATGCCAGCAATATTTTCAAATTCAATTGTTAATTTTCTGTCTTCTGGCATAGGAGACACGCCTGATTGTAATAAAGAATGATGAACTTCAAGTTCTCTAACGCTTGACTTAATAAGTAAGGTTTCAGCATCTGGGAAAACAGGAAGTTGATAATCGTCGTTATAAATTTCCACAACTTTTTTGCCATAAATAACGCTTTCATGAGAAAAATGTGCGTTTGCTCTGCCGTTTAATTCACAATCTTCACTAAACGCATAAGTTCCAATAATATTTGGTCCATTTCCCCCATCTGGTTTAATTGTTTCCATCATCTCCCCACCACTGCCACTTGGCTGGCTTGGTGTGTTTTCAAATATTGTATAACCATTAAGATATGTAATTGTTTCAAAGTCACCGTTTAAGATAACCTTTTTAATTTTTGTTTGACCCCCGAGCATTTCGCCTATATCTACTCTCGCCTCGTCAATAATTTTATTTATAGTAAGCGTGTCAAAATCCCAGTCAAAACCAATCTTCGTGCCGTCTGGGGTCTCATAACTCATAAGGAAAGTGTTTCTTATAAGTTTAAATCCAGGTTGAATGCCCATTTCTGGAATTGCTTGCTCTACAACATAACCATCTACAACAAGGTTTTTGATTGTGGCTACGTAATCATCAAGTTTTCCAACGTTTTGTAAATATTGTGAGAAATTTCCACTATAGAAATGTTCAACTTCAACGTATTTATTATTTATTTTTTCATAAGTTGGTGCTGGAAGATAAAGGGTATCTGACAAAGGCTCACTCACAAAACCCCACAAATAGTTTTTGTCGCCATTTGAATCTTTTACCCAAAGATTGCCCATATCGTCTAAAACAAAGGCATCGGTTTCATTAGTTGGGTCGCCGTTATCATCTAAAAGTATAAACTTTTTAAATGGCTTTCTGTTTTGATCCCAAAACTCGTCATTATCATCTAAAACGTAAGAAGTTAAAAGTCCACCCCACGCTTTATATCTGCCGCCTTCATAATCATAGCAAAGCGTGTCATCTAAAATAGAGTAGTTCCAATCATGGTCGTAAATCACAATGCCTTTAATAGAAGATGGAATAACAAGGGTGTCGATATCTGCATTAAAGTATATGCCACCGCTTAAATATTTAAATTCGCTAGGAATTGTTAGCG
This sequence comes from Christensenellaceae bacterium, assembly GCA_045612585.1. GTDB lineage: Bacteria > Bacillota > Clostridia > Christensenellales > Borkfalkiaceae > UBA1259. The sequence goes on from JAZKZI010000060.1 coordinate 8,281, forward strand.
TCGTTCCGTCAACACTTTTGCCGTCGTCAACAAAGGCTTGCAAAGTCTTTCTGCCGACTAAATCTTCTGCATTTTTGTTAGATACAAAGCCAATAGGTGGAACGTATTCTTCATCTTCCATATCTATTAAAATGCCCAATGCCTTTTTAGCCTCGGTCACTTGCTTAAAGGTTATAGAATAGTTTTGGTTGTTATCTAAACCTTCTATAAAACTTTTGTCTTGGCTAGATAGCGCAAAGTTTTCATCCATTACGTTAAATAAATTACTTATCGTGTTTGAATCCTTCCCTTCAATTACGTATGCAGAATCAGAATTTCCTCTATTAAAGAAAAGAATGCTAGTCAATGGATTATCAACGTCACCACTCATCAAAAAGAAATCTTTTTCACTTGATGCATATATCAATGTCTTTGACGTGTTAACGTCTTGTTGATTATAAACGTAATCTATTACTAAAATGTTAAAGTCGGTTTGGCTTGTGAAATTTATTTCAGCATAATTATACTCTTTGAAAATTTCGTTCTTGGTGTTCTTAAACGAGGTAAATAAATAAGTTTTTATCGTGTTTCCTTCCTTTTGAACACACGTGTTGATTACCGTGTTTCCACCGTAGTCCATTAAAATGTTAATATCGTAAAAAGATGAAACCCTAAAATAATTGTTTGCCGCATATCCCGCAATTCTTGCAGTCATTGTTGAAAAGTCAATGCCGTAAGCATAGTAGTCGGAGTCATCTGACTCTTTTTTAGTTGAATCAGCCTCCATCATTGCAAACATGTTCGATATTTTATCTTCATCAGAACTTGAAAATAATGCCATAGAATTAGTGGTTTTTCTACTTGCGCTCATAGGTTGCGCTTGATTAGAATTTTCGCTAAACACGTCTTTCATTTGACTTACAATTTGGTTATATTCGTCAAGTTCTGCGTTCGCAACAGGGCCTGGGTCTCCAGGAGCACAACCCCATAAAGATAAACTAAAAATCGAAACGAGTATTAAAAATATACATAAAATTGTTTTTTTCATACTTCCCCCAACCTTTATAATAATTTAAAATTATTATACTAGCAAATTAACAAAAAATCAACAAAATAACGTAATTATTGCATAAAACACATATTTAGGAATGTTTTTTCGCCCAAAAGCCAAACCAAAACCCTTTTTTACGCAACAAAAAAAGACACCAAATCGGTGTCCTTTATCGTGTCAGAGCGTTAGCATAAAAATCCGAATAGTTTAATTTTTTTAAATTACTTTCAAATCCTCTTCTTTTACACCCACATCAATTTCAGTCGTTTTCCAAACTCCATCGGTGTCTTGAAAGTTTTCGCCATCAAAATAAACTAGCCAATAGCCCAAACGATTTTCGCCTAAAATAGTGCCTTTGTCCCCCTTTTTTACTCCTGCATCTAAATATTCTTGTCTGTCATTAATTAATTCTACTCTATCATGCTCTTTCATTTTTATTTACCCCCATAAGGCGTGTTTAAAATAATTTTTCCATTTGGATATACCATCCATCCAGATACAAACGAAACGTATTCGTTGGTATTTTTTCGCTTAAGCTTTATAACTATGTTAATTCTTTGACCATATTTATCCAACTTACCCAACTCATATTCACCAACAGAATATGCAAGTTTTGCTTGTTCAATAAATTCTTGTTGCAAATACTGTGAGTCTATTATACTATATCCCCAACTTTCAAACAACTGTTTTTTACTATTCCCCTCTACAAAAATATATTCAGTGAATTTTTCAATAAGGCACTCGGCTTGTGCTGTTATAGATTGAATATCAATAGTATAACAATGGCAGTTTGGGTGTAGTGGTTGTTCAGGGCATTTACCAACCACAAAGCAGCAGCCGTTTAAGTTTAAACACATTGCACAATGTATAGGAATAATTGCTTTTATTACATTTAAACTTTTTTCAACGTTTGTTTCGGCAGGTTTTGTTCCTTTATGCACCCATTTCACCCAGTTGGCAGAAAACAATTTTCTTGTATAATCATTTGCTTGTTTTAAATTCATATTACCTCCTTATATACAAGGATAATAACACGACTATTTTATAAGTCAATGACTATATGACAATAAAAAAACCTAACTTGAAAGGTGTTCAAATTAGGTTTCTAATGGCGGAGAAAGAGGGAGCGCATCTACGCTTTCGCTACGATGGACTTGCCCATCTCTGCTTGCCCATCATTTGACGTCAGCCCCCAAAGGACCAAACCAAAACTCTTTTTACGCCACGGAAAAAGGACACCATATTTGGTGTCCTTTATCGTGGCGGAGAAAGAGGGATTTGCTTCTCTCGAGCCTCCCGCAAAATAGTCCACTGGACTATTTTTTCGCCTAAAGGCGAACACGCAAACTAAAGTTTGCTCGCTCCTAATTCAAATCCCTCTAACAACTTCATGCAAGAAAAAAGGACTATCGCTTGATAGTCCTTTTTCCTTGGCGGAGAAAGAGGGATTTGAACCCTCGCTGCGCTTAACACACACTACTCCCTTAGCAGGGGAGCCCCTTCGGCCTCTTGGGTATTTCTCCGAATATTTATTCTCTATATTAAGTTGTTGGTTTTTTCAATGGCTACCCTGCTAAGGTCACGAAGCAGGGGGACGAAGCGTTAAACAAATAGTTCAGTGAACTGTTTGTAGCCAGAGTCCACGAGTGCTTGCACGAGGGCGGGGTCGCCTTCGGCCTCTTGGGTATTTCTCCATTGCCAAATTTTTTCTTTTTGCTTTTGCTATGTTATGTTATCACAAAAATTAAGTTTTGTCAAAGTTTTTTTTATATTTTAAAAATATTTTTGTATTTCGGCTACGGCAAAAGAGATAACCCTTCATCAACAATAGGTTTTTTAGCCTTTCCCCACACGATAAGTCCACGAGTTGGACTATATTTATCAGAACGAATTTTTTTCTTAACCCTTTTTCCACCCACAATTTTTGTTAAATATCCTTCACTTAAATAACCACTGTTTCCCCACCTAACTTGCTTAAACTCTCCCTCAAAAAGTTCTGGGTAAAGCCCGTCATCATCAAAAACAACCTTTTCTTCAAGAGGTGGCAAAGTTTTGGTAATTACACTTTCTCTAACGTACTTTTCCTGCATTTTTTCACCATAAATTTCAACCAAAAGCCTTTCGCCGTTAGCAAACGTCTTTATTATGATAGGGTTATGCGTATTATTGATAAACTTCAAGTCTGCCCAAGAAGAATTTACCATAGCATCAAAAGAGGGCGCAACGTAAGAAACAGGCAAACTATGTGGGTGATATTCAACAACTTTTAAGCCGGCAAGTAAAACTGCGTTATAAAGCGTTGTTGAAACTTGGCATACTCCACCCCCAACACCATCAACGAACTCGCCAGCAACAATAATCTTTGCCTCTTTATATCCTCTTTTTTTAGTTCTTTCGCCCACCGTGTAGTTAAAAGAAAATTCGCCGTTTACGTCCACGAAAACGTTGTTAATGGACTTTGACGCTAAACTTATATTATGTTTTCGTTCCTCAGTTGACTTAGAGTAAGACGTGTAAAAACTTGCCCTTAAAACCAAGTCCTGTGGGCGCAAATCATAAAACGGCATAGCAAACGCTTTTATGCCCGAATATGAAAAGGGCATTGTTAACACTACCACTATTATTCCAACTAATAACGTGCGTTTTAACATTTTATAAATTCTTTGAGCAAAATACATATAATTTAGTATGTAAAAAACTCGCCCAAATAATACTTAAAAATTTTGCTTGCAAATATTAGTTTTTGTGATAAAATATAACTATACTTTTCTTTTAGGAGTTTTAATGTACAAATACGATAGTTTACCAAAAGAAATAATAGAGCAAATTGAAAGCGATAGAAAACTTAATAAAGCAAACGAGTTCGCTTTTGATGATGGCAAAGCCACAAGGCGAAAACAAGGCACTTTTGACACTGCCACCCTTTTTCGCTCTAATTTTATAAGGGATGTTGACAAAATTTTGAACTGCCCTTTTTATAACCGATACTCTGACAAAACGCAAGTGTTTTCCTTTTATAAAAACGACGATATTACAAGGCGCAGTTTACACGTTCAGTTAGTTTCTCGCATTGCAAGGACCATCGGTAAAGCATTAAACCTTAACCTTGAACTTATTGAGGCAATTGCGCTTGGGCACGACTTGGGGCACACTCCTTTTGGGCACGCAGGCGAAAAAATGCTTGATAGCCTTTATTTTTCGCACACTAAACGTCACTTTGCCCACAATATTCAATCGGTAAGGGTGCTTGATAAGATTTTTTCATTAAACCTTTCTTTGCAGACCTTGGACGGAATTGCAGGGCACAACGGAGAGATTGAAAAGGAAGTTTACACGCCGTCAACCGTTAGCAATTTTGCTGAGTTTGACAACCTTATTGAACAGTGCTATATAGACCAAAGCAAAATTTTAACGCTTAACCCATCTACATTAGAGGGCTGTGTGGTAAGAATTTCAGACATTATCGCCTACCTTGGCAAAGATAGACAGGACGGCACAAGAACAAAGGTTTATAACGAAAACGACTTTGAAAAAACGGCTATCGGCAACCTTAACGCAGAAATTATCAACAATTTATCGGTCAACATAATTAAAAACAGTTATGGCAAAAACTATATAAAACTTGATAAAGAATATTTTGCTGACCTTGTTAAAGCCAAAAAGCAAAACTATAAAACGCTATATCTTAACAAGCCTGACGACACCGAAAATATCGTTAGCGAAATGATGGCTTTAATGTTCGAAAAACTGCTAAGCGACTTAAAAAATGGAAAGGAAGATTCGCCTATATTTACACATCACGTAAAATACGTCAACGATAGCCATTACAATAAGGATAAAAACTATCTAAACGAAGAAAAGTGCCAAATTGTTGTGGACTATATCGCTAGTATGACCGACGATTATTTTATTGATTTATTTAACCACCTTTTCCCGAACAGTAAATTAAAAATTGAATATAAAGGCTATTTTGACTAATCGCATTTAAAACAAAAAACCGAGAACAATTTTCTCGGTTTTTATTTGTCTTTTTTGTCTTTTTCTAAAAATTACTTTAAGTTTTCTGGGTTTAAGCACCACAAGTCTTGTGGCACGAACAAGCCGTCCTTTCTGATGAGTTCGCCGTCAAGATAAATTTCCCCACCACCAAACTCTTTTGTGTGAATTTGAACTAAGTCCCAATGTAGCGCTGAAACGTTTCCGTTATCACAATCATCATAACAGCACCCAGGGGTAAAGTGGATAGAGCCTGAAATCTTTTCATCAAACAGAATGTCACCCATAGGCTTAACGATATAAGGATTAACGCCAAAAGCAAATTCGCCAACGTATCTTGCGCCCTCATCAGTGTCGAAAAGTGCGTTTACCTTTTCATTATCGTTAGCAGTGGCTTTAATAATCTTTCCGTCCTTAAAGGTAAGCGAAACGTTTTCAAACTTAAAGCCATTTTCAACAGACGGCGTGTTGTAGGTAATAACTCCGTTTACACTATCTTTAACAGGCGCAGTGTAAATTTCGCCGTCAGGGATATTGTGCGAGCCAGAGCACTTCTTACTGCCTATCCCCTTGATTGAAAAAGAAATGTCGGTATCTTTTGCGATAATTCTAACCTTATCGGCATTGTCAAGGCGTTTTTTCAAGGCGTCCATAGCCTTATCCATTTTTGAATAGTCAAGGTTGCAAACGTTAAAGTAAAAATCTTCAAAAGCGTCCGTACTCATACCTGCTTGCTCTGCCATACCTTGATTTGGGTATCTTAAAACAACCCACTTTGTCTTTTTAACCCTTATTTCGTGGTGAACAGGGTGCGAATAGAATTCGCTTTCAATTCGCATTTTATCAGATGGCACATCAGAAAATTCGTTGCAGTTTTCCCCACCACGAATGCCGATATAAGCATCCATTTCGTTCATTCTTGCGCCGTCAAACTTTGCGCGAAGTTTTGCCTGCTCTTCACTTTGTCCTAAAAGAAGTTCACGGGTAATTCTATTGTCATAATACTCAACGAAAGGCATTGCACCCACCTTATACGTTTCTTTAATTAAAGCATTAACGAGCATATAGTCAATGCCCTTTGCCTCAATCAAAATCTTTTCGCCCTTTTTTAAGGCGCACGAATAATTTATAAGTCCTTTTGCGAGTTGGTTTATTCTAATATCTTGCATAATTTCACCTGCATAATTAATATTTACTATTCAATTATACAACTAATGAACATTTTTATAAAGTATTTTTGATTAAAATTGAAATTTATTTGCGTAATTAGTAAAAAAATGCTATTATATTAAAGGTTAGTGTAAAAAATGACCACTTTTAATCACAAAAAATAAAAAATTTTAATTATATATTATTTGGAGGCTATTATTATGGCATTAGTAAACTCAAAGAAAATGTTTGAAATGGCTTACAAGAACGGATATGCTATCGGCGCTTTCAACGTTAATAACATGGAAATCGTTCAAGGTATTACCGAAGCTTGTAAAGAAGAAAACGCACCTGTAATTTTACAAGTATCAAAGGGTGCAAGAGCGTATGCTAACCATACCTATCTTGTTAAATTAGTTGAAGCAGCAGTTAAGGAATGCCCAGAAATTCCTATCGTATTGCACTTAGACCACGGCCCAGACTTCGAAACTTGTAAGTCTTGTATCGACGGTGGCTTTACCTCTGTTATGATTGACGGTTCACACCTTCCTTTCGAAGAAAACATTGAACTCACAAAGAAAGTTGTTGAATACGCTCACGCTCGTGGCGTGACAGTTGAAGGCGAACTTGGTACCCTTGCTGGTATTGAAGACGACGTTAAGGTTGAACACGGCGCTGAAAGTTATACAAAACCAGAAGAAGTTATCGAATTCGTTGAAAGAACAGGCGTTGACTCACTTGCTATCGCTATCGGTACATCACACGGCGCTTATAAATTTAAGCCTGAACAATGCACCAGAAATGAAGAAGGCATCTTAGTTCCACCTGC
>JAZKZI010000061.1:0-14317 GCA_045612585.1 Christensenellaceae bacterium
GCTGATTTGTAATCAGCAGGTTGCGGGTTCGATTCCAGTCACCAGCTCCATATTTGGGAAGGTTCCCGAGTGGCCAAAGGGAACAGACTGTAAATCTGTCGTCAGCGACTTCGGTGGTTCGAATCCACCCCTTCCCACCAAAGTGAGAGATGCAAAGTTCATCTCTCCTTTTCATTTTACATAACATTATGCATCTGGTGGATTCGAATTAGGAGAAAATTTGATTTATCAAATTTGTCCAAAGGACTAAAATGTCCAGTGGACATTTTATCGGGAGGCTCGAAAGAAGCGAATCCACCCCTTCCCACCAAAGTGAGAGATGCAAAGTTCATCTCTCCTTTTCATTTTACATAACATTATGCATCTTGTGGATTTGAATTAGGAGAAAATTTGCTTGCAATTTTCCCGTAGGAAAATATAGAATTTATATTTATAAAAAGACTAGTAAAATACTAGTCTTTTTGCTTTTATTATAGATTAAAAATCTTTTCCCTGCTCTTTTAATAACACATTTTTGCAAATTGAATAATAAATTAACACTATTCCTAAACTAAATAATACCCCACCTATAATATCGCTAAGCCAGTGAACGCCAGATAAAAGTCTTCCTATGACCATAAATGAAATAAAAACACTAGTTATTATGTTTAAAAATTTTTTAAGAAAAGAATTTTTCATGCGATAATATAATTGTATCATAGCAGTTGGCATCACACACATGACAAGCATTGTTGTTGATGAAGGATAAGAGGCTTCTAAATATCCACCTATCAAAATAGGTCTATAATTTACAGCAAACATTTCAAAAAAAACATATACAAACATTACTATAATATAAAACACGCCGAGCACAAGTAAACTTTTATCAACTTTTAATATGCTTTTTCGTTTTATCCACTGCACTAGCCCAAATATTGCAAAAATAACTCCTATAAAAACAGGTATAAGACCAAGCCAATCGGTAATTATATATAATGTCATAGACACGCCGAAAAGACTATGAAACCATTTATTTAAGCTTGCAAATCCTACTGAAGAATTTCTTGGGCCAATTGATTTGACGTCTAAAACACTTACTAATAACGTCCACAATATAAAAAGGACAAGTAAACTTGTCCCTAAAATTAAGTTTTTTTTGTTTTTCATTTCTATTTTTACTTCCTTCCTAACATTTTAGCTTTCGCTTAAATAGATGTTAACAGAAGGTAAAAAAAATAGCAAGAATAAATAAGAAACAATGCGTCACATTCGTGACACCATTAGTATCATTATTGTTTTACAAGCATAAATGCTTTAATTATCAATATAGCAAAGGCAAAAACGCCGGCATATACTTGTGAACTTATCATAAAAACAAGCACCAATATTATTCCAAAACCGATAGAAAATTTAGTCTTAAATTTTAACCAAACATTTAGTTGGCAGTTTTGCAGTGCAAGAGTTAAAATTCCTATCATTGCAATTACTATAACAACTAAATAATATACTATTTTTAAATATGGTTGAATATTGGTTAGTGAAATAAGTGATACATTTAAAACAATTCCTCCAACCTTTTCAGCAAAAATTGGCAGAAAGAATAGCATTAAAATGCTTATATCAAGCAAGCCATACATCAAATCACGAAAGTTTTTTTGTTTTTGTTTGTTATCTTCTTCTGCAATAATAAGAATTTCGTCGGTAGATATAAGACTATCAACAGTAACCGAAAAGAATTTAGCAATAGCTTTTAAGGATTCTATATTTGGATATCCCCTGCCAGATTCCCATTTTGAAATTGCAGTTCTAGATACATATAAATTTATCGCAAGTTCTTCTTGAGTAATCCCTTTTTGCTTTCTTAATTCTTGTAATTTTTGGTTAAACTCCATTTTTTTATTTACCTATAATTTATTTATAACGTTATAAATAAACCTGAAACTAGAATAACAAATATACAAATAGGTGCAACAAACCTAACTATTACATTAAAATATGTATTCAATGCCTTGTTTTTATCAATACCAATTTCTTTAGGTATTATGTTTTTGTTTATACACCACCCTGCAAATACACAAGTAATAATAGCAATAATAGGAATTAGTATGTTATTTGCAACAAAGTCAAACATGTCTAAAATGCTTTTATCAAAAATTTTAACACCACTTAATGAACCAAAACCAAGTGCCGAAAGACTTCCTAAAATTATAATTACACCAAAAACAACCATACAAGCAGTAAGTCTTTTCATTTTGCCATTTTCTGTTAATACTGCAACAATCGCCTCTACAAGAGAAACCGAACTTGTTATTGCCGCAAATAAAACTAAAACAAAGAACACTACAGCGATAATTCTACCTGCAGGCAGAGCGTTAAACACGTTTGTAAGTTGCACAAACATTAGTGCTGGTCCATCTTTTTTTAATGCACTTTCACCTGCACCAAAAGCAAACACGGCTGGAATTATTATAGTTGATGCAATAAATGCAAAAGCACTATCAAATATGGCTATTTGTGTTGCAGAAGACTTAATATTAACGTCTTTTTTCATATATGAACCATAAGTTATCATAATACTCATGCCTATAGACATTGAGTAAAATAATTGTCCTAATGCCGCAAGAACGGTGTTAAAATTAAAATCTTCTATTTTAGGAATAAAAACATATTCTAAACCCTTGCTAGAATTATCTTGAAATAGAACATATATCATTAAAAGGACAGCCAAAATAGCAAGTGCAGGCATAAGGATTTTGCTCATTTTTTCAATGCCGTCTTTTACGCCAAAACTTACAATCAAAATTGTAACAAAAGCAAATATAAAAAAGAATATTAGTGGTGCAACATCACTTGAAACAAAATTATTAAAAAAGTTTGAAGTCATTTCTGTAGAATTTGCCCCAACTAAACCTTTACTTCCAACTATAAATGACCAAGCATACTTTACAACCCAACCACCTATAACACAATAATAAGGCACAATTAAAAGTGGGGCTATAATAGACAAATACCCAACCCACTTAAACTTTTTATTAAGTGCAGGAAAAGCACCAACTACACTTTTGCCAGTATGCCTACCTATCCCGATTTCAAGCATTAAAAGTACAATGCCAAAAAATACAGCAAGAAGAACATAGCAAAGAATAAATGCGCCTCCACCATATTTTGCAACTAAATAAGGAAAACGCCACAAATTGCCAAGTCCTACTGCAGAGCCTGCTGCAGCAAGAACAAAGCCAAGTTTTCCACTAAATCCTGCTTTTTTTTGATGAACTTCGCATAGTCCATCGTTAAAATTATTTTTATTTTCCATAAATTATCAACTTAAATAGATAAAATTGCATCTACAACGTTATCTAAATATTCACCCTTAAATTCTTCTATATTTCCGTTATCTGCAAGCGATGCAAATTCTGGATTGATTGGAAGTTTTGCAACATTTTTTATACCAAATTCACTAGCAGTTTTATCAACTTTACTTTGACCAAAAATTTCAATCTTTTTCTTACAATCTGGACATTCAAAATATGACATGTTTTCAACTAATGCAACAACCGGAATATTCATCATATTTGCCATTTTAACGGCTTTAGCAACAATCATAGACACAAGTTCTTGAGGAGAAGCCACAACAACTATGCCGTCAACTGGGAGTGATTGAAAAACTGTAAGTGGTACGTCTCCCGTTCCTGGAGGCATATCTACAAACATATAGTCAACTTCACCCCAAACAACGTCGGTCCAAAATTGTTTTACAGCACCAGCGATTACAGGGCCACGCCAAACAACAGGGTCATTTTCATTTTCTAAAAGTAGGTTTATTGACATAACTTCTATGCCTGTTTTAGAAATTACAGGAAGCAAATATTTATCATCCATTGCTTCTGCCCTTTTATTTAAACCAAAAAGTTTAGGAATTGATGGACCTGTTATGTCAGCATCAAGAATTGCAGTTTTTAAGCCTTTTCTCTTTGTTAAAACTGATAATAATGACGTTACTAATGATTTTCCAACGCCACCTTTACCACTAACAATACCAATAACCTTTTTAATATTACTTAGGTCATTTTGTTTTTCTTTGAAATCTTTTTTTTCTGAGCAGTCTTTATTGCAAGACGAACAATTATGTGAACACTCGCTCATTTTTAAGCACCATCCTTTATTTTGTAAACATAGATAAACATTATATATAATGTAAGATATTTCTTCATAATATTATATCAAACATTTATATTTTGTGCAATTTTTTAATATCTATATTTTGTGATTTTCTTAATTTTGTTAATAATTATTTGCTTTTACTAAAAAAAAGTGATAGAATAGGCGTATTATATAACAAAAGGAGTATTTTTATGAATATATGGCATGATATAGAAAGTAATAGAATTACACCAGATGAATTTATAGCCGTTGTTGAAATTAGCAAAGGCTCAAAACAAAAATATGAAATGGACAAAAAGACAGGACTTTTGCGTCTTGATAGAATTTTATATACTTCAACGCACTATCCTGCAAACTATGGTTTTATTCCACACACACTTGCAGAAGATAACGACCCACTTGACGTTTTAATTTTATGTTCAGAAAGTCTTATTCCTATGAGTTTGGTTAAATGCTATCCAATCGGCGTTATTATAATGAACGATAACGGCTCTGTTGATGAAAAGATTATCGCTATCCCTGACACCGACCCAAACTATAATACATATAAGAGCATTCACGATTTGCCACAGCACATTTTTGATGAAATGCGCCACTTTTTCACTGTTTATAAACAGTTAGAAAATAAAAACACAACAGTTGACGTGGCATCTGATAAAGATGAAGCTGTTAAAATTATTAAAAAATCTATGGATAGTTATAAAGCTAATCTATATGAATTGACTGCAAAATAACAACGTTTATATTAAAAGAAGGTTCACTTTATATGTGAACCTTCTTTTTTTGTTTTAATGTTTATTTTGTTAAACCATATTCTTTTGCTAAGTTTTCAAAGCCTTTAAGAGAATTTTTAATTCTATTATAATCAACGCAATAAGCAATTCTTACATAACCCTTAACGCCAAAATCATCGCAAGGAACAACCAAAATTTCCTTTGATTTTGCCTTTTCATAAAATGAATAAGCATCTCCATCTGGACTTTTTACAAAAAGATAAAATGCTCCGTCTGGTTTAACACAATCATAACCAAACTCAGTTAAGTTTGTGTAGAGTAAATCTCTATTTTTCTTATACGCATCAATATTAACTTTAGCATCTATACATTTTTTAACAACTTGTTGGAATAAACTTGGTGCACAAACGTAGCCTAAACTTCTTCCTGCACCACAAACTGCAAGATAAACGTTTTGACTGTCTGTCATTTGTGGATTTACAGCAATATATCCTATTCTTTCGCCTGGCAATGATAACGATTTAGAATATGAATAACAAACCATGCAATTTTCATAATAATTCATAAGATATGGCACAAAAACATCGCCATAAACAAGTTCACGATATGGTTCATCTGCAATTAAATATATAGTTTTACCATATTCGGCTTGTTTTTTTCTTAAAATATCACAAACAGATTTAATAACGCTTTCAGTATAAACAACGCCACTTGGGTTATTTGGCGAATTGATAATTACTGCCTTTGTTTTAGAAGTAATTTTGCTTTCAAAATCGGCTAAATCAATTTGCAAATCTTTATCTGGATTAGAAATTACAAGTTCACCTAAGGCATTTTGAACAAACACCCTATATTCTGTAAAGAAAGGTGCAAATACAATACACTCTTCACCTTGATTAACAACGGCTTTTAAGCATATAGAAAGCGATGCAGCTGCACCACAAGTCATGTATATATTGTTTGGACTTACATTTGCATTAAATCTTCTATTAATATTATCAGCAACGGCAGTTCTAACAGATAAATCGCCTTGAGCTGAAGTATATCCGTGCAAAAGTGTTTGATTTTCACTTGCTAATAGTTCTTTAATGCTGTCAACAACTTCTTTAGGTGGCTCTACACTTGGATTACCTAAACTAAAGTCAAAAACGTTTTCAGCACCAATTTGACTTGCCCTAACCTTGCTATATTCAAATATTTCTCTAATGATCGAACGCTTACTTCCAAGCGCATAAGAATTTTGATTATAATTCATAATTCACCTATAAATTCAATAATTTTAATGCATTTTTATATAATATATTGTCTAAACACTCTTTTTTTAAGCCGTATGAACTTAAAATTTCATAGTCATCTTTTATATCTCGCCATGGGCAGTCCGTTGCAAATAAAACCTTTTGGCTTCCATGTTTACAAACTATTTCCTTAAACAAGTCCTTATCAATTTCGTGCAAAGTAAAAGCAGTGTCAAAATACACGTTTTTTCCTGCAAGTTTTTCTAAAACTTCATTCCATAGTTTATGAGCACCAAAATGGGCAAGCACAAACTTATCATAATCAACTTCTTCAATTACTTTTAGAACTCTATCAACAGGACATCTAACAGGTTGACCAACGTAACCATTGTCAATACCCGAGTGTGTGACAACGATTAAGTCATATTTTTTAGCACACTTAAGTATTTCAATATATCTTGGGTCATCGATGTAAGTGGTTTGATAATCAGGGTGTATTTTTATACCTTTAATACCCAAACTTTTGATTTTTTGCATTTTTTCATCAATATCATCACAATCTGGGTGCATACCAGCAAAAGAAATTATTTTTCTTTTTTCATTCTTAAACTGCTCGTTAACACTACATGCAAAATTTAGCACGCTATCAAACTGAGTGGCTTTTGTAAGCACAGGAAGTGCAACAGCAATATCTGCATTTGCACGAGTTAATGCATCAACCATACCCTTAACACTTCCGTCTGTGTAGGCTGTTGAGCCAGAATTACTTGCAAGTGCACCGATTGTTGAACTTGCTATTTTATCTGGGAAAATATGTGTGTGAAAATCGATAATCATATTATAGTGATGCAATGTCCTTTGTTGATAACGTTTTAACGCCTTGAACGCCTAACACTTCTTCAGCCTTTTTAATATCTGATGTTTTTAATACAACAGATGCTTCTTCTCCGTCGATAGAAAGTCCATACATATATTCAATGTTTACATCATTATCAGAAAGAATTTTTAAAAGTTGTTGAAGTGAGCCTGACTGATGAGAAATTTTCAATACTAAAACGTCTGTTAAAATTGTTGAAAAACCATCTTCTGCAAGTTTTTCTTTGCCTAATTCTGGATTATTAACAATAAGTCTTAACAAACCGTATTCAGTTGTATCTGCTAAACTTAGTGATAAAATATTAACGTTATTTTGTTTTAATACGCTTAAAACTTCGCCTAGTCTTCCTTGTCTATTTTCGATAAAAACCGATAATTGTTTTGCTACCATAATTTCCTCCTATCAATATAAATTTCTTTTATCAATAACATGAACTGCCTTGCCTTCACTTCTAACGAGTGTTTGTGGCTCAACAAGTTTAATCTTTGGATTAAGCCCTAATGCTTGGCTAATTACATGCGAAATCTTTTTTGTTAAGTTTTCTAAAACTCTAATTTCATCAGTATAATACTGTGGATTAACTTCCACTTGAATTTCTAACGTATCAAGATTATTTACACGGTCAACAATAATCATATAATGTGGTGAAACTTCCTTAACGTCAACGAGTGCTGCTTCAACTTGGCTTGGGAATACGTTTACGCCACGAATAATAAGCATATCGTCAACTCTACCTTTAAACCTGCTAATTCTAGCACTTGTTCTGCCACATTCACAAGTAGAATAATCAATGCTTGTAAGGTCTTTTGTCCTATATCTAATAAGTGGCAAACCTTCTTTTGTAAGAGTTGTAAATACTAATTCACCCGTTTCACCTGGTTTTTGCCACTTAAATGTACTTGGAGAAAGAATTTCTGGGTAAAAATGGTCTTCACAAACGTGAAGTCCTTTGTGATATTCGCAGTCACAAGCAACTCCTGGTCCCATAACTTCGCTAAGTCCATAAATATCGTGAGCTCTAACATGAAGTCTTTCTTCAATTTCCTTGTGCATCTTTTCAGTCCAAGGTTCAGCACCACAAATAGCATATTTAAGTTTGACTTTATCCATCAAACCTTCTTGTTCTAAAACTTCAATGATATGAAGTAAATATGATGGTGTGCAAGCAATTGCTGTTGCGCCAAAATCAACCATCATTGTGGTTAATTTTTTAGAATTACCTGTACTCATAGGAACAACCATTGCCCCAACTTTTTCACTGCCATAGTGAGCACCTAGACCACCTGTAAATAAACCATAGCCATAAGCAATTTGAATTATATCGTTTTTTGTTACCCCAGCCATCGTCATACATCTTGCCACGCATTCAGACCAAGTTTCAATGTCGTTACTTGTATATCCAACAACTGTTGCTTTACCCGTTGTGCCAGAAGATGCGTGAACTCTAACAATTTCGCTATCAGGAACAGCAAAAAGCCCAAAAGGATAATTATCTCTTAAATCATCTTTTGTTGTAAAAGGAAGTTTAGTTATATCTTCAATATTCTTAATATCTTGTGGAATTAAACCAACTGCTTGCATTTTTTTACGATAAAACTCAACGTTATTATAAACATAATCAACGAGTTTAACCAACCTTTCGCTTTGTAAGTTTGTAAGTTCATCTCTGCTCATGCATTCTATTTTTTTATTCCAATACATATAAAAATCCCCATTTGTTTACTAGAATTCGTAACCACTTAAAAATGCCTTTTCATTTATTTCAATGGTCTTTTGTGGAACTGTTTTTCTAACTATATCAAGCCATTCTTCTTTTGTAAAACCAATATATTTTGCAGATAATCCTAAAACAACAGAATTAAGCACCTTAGAATTACCAAGATTTTTAGCAATCTCCATACCATCGATTGCAATAACCTTGTGGTCTTTTTGTAATTCTTCAATAATGTTTTCTGGATAAGAACTTGCTCCAATAACAACTGTCATTGGGTCAATTCTACAGTCATTTACAATGATAATGCCATCTTTTTTGAGATAATGTGAATATCTATAAGCTTCAAGTCTTTCAAATGCGATTAAAACATCTGCACAGCCTTCTTCTACAACAGGTTCGTTAACACTTTCGCCAAACCTAACGAAAGTCACAACGCTACCACCACGTTGAGCCATGCCGTGAACTTCAGAAAGTTTTACGTCATAGCCAGCATTAAGTGCTGTTTTACCTATAATTCTACTTGTTAAAAGTGTACCTTGTCCACCTACACCTACAACCATTATGTTTAATTCTTTCATATTATTTTTCCACCTTGTTTATAGCATCAAATTTACAATAACTCTTGCACAAACCACAACCATTACACATAGATTCATCTATTTTAATAGTTCCATCTGCTTGTTTTGTTATTGCTGGACATCCTATTTTTAAGCACATGCCACATTTTTTACACTTTTCAGTATCGCATACGCACTTAAATGGGAATTTTTGACCTTTTAATAGTGCGCAAGGTGCTTTTGCAATGATAACTGTAAGAACGTCACCATTAACACTTTCTTTAATAGCTTTTTCTAATGTTTTAATGTCAAAAGCATCAATAGTTAAAACGTTTTTAACACCAACAGCCTTGCAAAGCACTTCTAAGTCGATAGCATTTGTATCTTCACCTTTAAGAGTTTTGCCTGTTGCTGCGTGTTCTTGGTGACCAGTCATACCTGTTGTTCTATTGTCAAGAATAAGAACAGTTCCCGTCGCCTTATTGTATACTAAACCGATTAAAGAGTTAATACCTGTATGTAAGAACGTTGAATCACCGATAACAGCAACCCAATTTTTGATAAAATCTTTACCTTTTGCCTTTTCAATGCCGTGAAGTGTTGAAATACTTGCGCCCATACAAAGTGTGCTATCAATTACACCAAGTGGCGCAACTGCACCCAATGTATAACAACCGATGTCGCCAGCAGCATGAATTTTAAGTTTATTAAGCACTGAGAAAACACTTCTGTGTGGACAACCTGGGCAAAGAATTGGAGGACGATTTGGAGAGTCCTTCTTATCAAAAACGACTTCATTTGTGCCAAAAAGTGCTTTCTTTAACATATTTGCACTATATTCGCCTTGGCGAGTGAAAAGTTCTTTTCCTTTTACGTCATAACCCCAAGACCTAACTTGTTCTTCGATAACAGGTTCAAGTTCTTCAAAAATATAAACAGTGTCGACTTGAGCTATAAATTCTTCTATAAGTTTTTTAGGAAGTGGGTTTACAAGACCAAGTTTTAATACGCTTGCATTTGGGCAAACTTCCTTAACGTATTGATAAGCAATACCACTTGTTATAAAGCCGATTTTTTTATCTAAAATTTGCATTTTATTTATAGGGAAATTACAGCCGTCTTCTGCAATTTTATTGTCCCTTGCTTCAACAACAAGGTGTCTGCCGATAGCAGATGCTGGCATCATAACATATTTTCTTACGTCACGATTATAATCTTTATCGCTAACTTCAACCCTGTCACTGAGCTCTACAATACTTTGTGAGTGAGAAAGTTTTGTTGTTGTTCTAAGAATTACAGGAGTATCGTATTTTTCGCTTAATTCGTATGCAAACTTAACAAATTCTTTTGCTTCCATGCTGTCGGATGGTTCGATTACAGGAATATGAGACGCACGAGCAATCATACGAGTATCTTGTTCGTTTTGTGAACTTGCAAGACCTGGGTCATCTGCAACAACAATAACTGCACCACCATTTACGCCTGTATATGAAAATGTATATAATGGGTCACTTGCGACGTTTAAGCCAACGTGCTTCATACAAGCAAGGCTTCTAACTCCTGCAAAAGATGCACCGAAAGCAACTTCAGTTGCAACCTTTTCATTTGGTGCCCATTCAGTATAAACTTCACTATACTTTGAAAGGTATTCACTAATTTCTGTACTTGGTGTTCCAGGATATGCACTTGAAACCTTAACACCTGCTTCATACACGCCACGAGCAATGGCTTCATTGCCGAGCATAATAATTTTTTCCTTCATTTTATTTTCCTCTTAAATCTTTTATTCTTTTTGCTTTACCTTCAAATCTTTGAAGTGTGTTTGGCGATTCTAGTTTAACTTTAGCATCTAAGCCTAAAATCACCTTAAGCTTATTTCTAACAGCATTTGACAACTTTTCAAGCACTGCAAACGAATCGGTTGAGTGAGTGAGTTCAACTCTAATTTCAAGTTTATCGGTATAACCTTCTCTTGAAACAACTATTTCATAATGTGGGCCTAACTCATCAAAACTGAGTATTACTTCTTCTATTTGACTTGGGAAAACGTTTACGCCACGAATTTTAAGCATATCGTCACTTCTACCAGACAAATTTTCCATTCTGCAGAAAGTTCTTCCACATTTACATGGTTCATAGAAAAGCCTTGTTATGTCTTTTGTTCTATATCTAATTAGTGGAATTCCTTCCTTTTTGATACAAGTAATAACAAGTTCACCCTTTTCACCTGCCGGCAAAACTTCTTCGGTTACAGGGTCAATAATTTCTGGAATAAAGTAGTCTTCATTTATGTGCATGCCACAAAGATATTCACACTCGCCAGAAACACCTGGTCCCATAAGTTCGCTCATGCCATAGTTTGACGTGACAAGCATATCCTTGCCCCAAGCTTTATGCATTTCCTCACGCATAGCATCTGTTAAAAGCTCACTGCCAACAAGTCCAATTTTCACATTTAAATCTTTTTTTGGGTCAACACCAATTTCTCTTGCAACCTCAGCAAGTCTAAGCGCATATGAAGGAGTTGCAACAAGAAGTGTTGTTCCAAAATCTTTCATATACATAATTTGCTTTTCAGAATTTCCTGTTGAAGATGGAATAATTGTTGCACCAATATTTTCTAAGCCATAATGTAGTCCTAAAGCACCGGTAAACATACCATAGCCAAAACATATTTGAGCAACGTCATCAGGCGAAGCACCACCCATACAAGCAATACGAGAAACACACTCAGTCCAAACTTTTAAATCATTTTGTGTATAACCTACAACCGTTGGTTTACCCGTTGTACCACTTGAAGCATGAATTCTTACAAGTTTATTCTTTGGAACTGCAAAAAGTCCAAAAGGATAAGTGTCCCTCATGTCCTGTTTTGTAACAAACGGAAGTTTTTTAAGGTCTTCAAGTGACTTTATATCTTGTGGAACAATGCCCTTATCTTGCATTTTTTGTCTATAATAAGGCACAGTTTCATAAACCCTTGTTACAGTTTCTTGCAGTCTTTCAAGTTGAATTTTTTCAATTTCACTCCTAGAAAGAGTCTCTTCCTTTGACCAAATCATATTATCTCCTTAAAATCAAACTAGACTGTTTAATTATTTTCTATTACATCATTAAAAGCTTTTTCAACAATTTTAGTGTCAAGTTGTTTTGTAAACAAACTTATAGTAGCGGTTAAAATTATTGAACTTGCCATACAAATAACACCGATTAGTGGTGAACAATTAATGCCGTTTTGAATAATAATACCAAACGTTCCACCATAACCACACTTAATATATCCAAACACAAAAATTAAAGCGACTGTTAACACTAATGATGTAATCATAGATACCCAAACAGCACATTTAGTCACCTTTTTCCAAACAAGTCCTAAAACATATGGCCCAATAAAACAACCTGCAAGCGTACCCCAACTTAACCCCATAAGATAAGCGATTGCCGAAATTTGATATATATCGTTTAGTACGGCTAAAATAACGGAAATTGCTATAAAAATAAGGCACAAAACACGCATTATTATATTAACTTTTCTATCTTCTGCCTTTTTATCAATAAAACCTTTATAAAGGTCAATTGCAACAACTGAAGCACTTGAAAGCGAAACGGATGAAAGCGTTGACATACTTGCAGAAAGTATTAAAACGGCAATTATTCCAAGAAGCCAAGGTTGACCTAAAAGTTTTAACATAGTTGGAATAACATCATCTGAGGCTACACCATTTAAGTGGTTTGAAAAACCACTAGCTTGACTAAGGCCACCAACAAAATATGCACCAAAACCAATGATTAAAGCAAAAACAGTGCTTACAATCATGCCCTGATTTATTGATTTATCATCTCTCACTGTGTGATATTTATGTATTGTTTGTGGCAATGCCCACACACCAAAAGACGTTAATAATATTAAGGAAATTAAGGAAATTGTATCACCAAAAATCCCTTTATTTTCACTACCAAAAGTAAACCAATTAAGTGAAGAAATATCCCATTCAACATATTCACTCTTAAGGAAGAAAACAACCATTAATATAATTCCGACAAGCATGATTATTCCTTGAATAAAGTCTGAAAGTGCCGTTGCAAAATAACCACCAAAGAATAAATATAGTGCCGTTATTCCTGCTAAGGCAAGCATAATTATCCAACCTTCAATCCCAAAAACCATTTCAAATAAGTTGCTAAGTCCGTTATATACCGAAACTGAATATGGAATTAAAAAAACGAAGATTATAATAGCCGAAAATAGCTTAATATTTTTACTATCATACCTTTTTTCAAAAAATTCAGGCATAGTTTTTGTGCTTAATATATGAGTCATTACCTTTGTTCTTTTTGCAAGCACTTTCCACGCAAATAATGCCCCTAAAAATGCATTTCCAACACCTATCCATGTTGCCGCCATTTGATAAGACTGACCAAATTTACCCGCATAGCCTATAAAAATTACTGCTGAAAAATAAGTTGTGCCGTAAGCAAAAGCACTCATCCAGCCATTAAGTCCTTTTTTACCTGCCATTAAAAAGTCATTTACCGATTTAGAGCGATTTTTTGTATAAAGGGTAATTGCAACCATAGACAAAAAATACAAGGTTAAAATAATATAAGCAATAGTCATTGAAGCCTCCAAAGAAAAAACCGTCACATATTTGTGACGGCATAAATCATACAGTTAATTACATTATACCGCACAAAAAAATTTATTATCTAAAGTAATAATAAAAACAATTGTATTCGCGATAATAACGTACAAAGCTTTTCATAATTCTTTCCTAAAGTAAATTTCTTATATATTATATACTTTTAAACATTCAAAGTCAACTATATAAATGTAATTTTAGAAGTAATTTGCTAATTTTTTTAATAGAAAACAAGTCTAAAATTTTTAGCATATTTAAGGCCATTATCATGTTGAAAAACAAATAATAAATAATGCAATTATGACACACATAATCACACTTAAAATCATCATTATTTCACAGCTTTTTATAAAAATTTAACAATTAAACTACTTTCTTGCTTTTACCCTGTCAATATCTCATTGTTATTTTGTAAATTAT